>NZ_AULM01000059.1 GCF_000422285.1 Desulfatiglans anilini DSM 4660 | reverse complement strand
TCGTCTTCCCATGGTCGATATGCCCGATCGTCCCCACGTTTACGTGCGGCTTCGTCCTTTCAAACTTCTTCTTCGACATCTCCTATCCTCCTTGATAGTCCCTCCGAGTGCGCCATCGCTTCACGGGGACACGCAATCCGTTTCCTTCGGGGCTTCTTCCCTGGGGCAATTACCAGCGGTAATGAGCGAATGCCTTGTTGGCTTCGGCCATCTTATGGGTATCTTCCCTCTTCTTTACAGCTGATCCTCGTTGGTTTGCGGCATCCAGCAACTCACCCGCGAGTTTCGCAGCCATCGTTTTTTCGCCTCTTCCCTCCGCAAAAGAGATCAGCCATCGTATGCTTAGCGCCTGCCGTCTTGCAGGCCGCACCTCTGTCGGGACCTGGTAGGTCGATCCGCCGACGCGTCGGGATTTGACTTCTACAATGGGCTTGACGTTCTCGACCGCTTTTTGGAAGACGCCCAGCGGATCCTCTTTCGTCTTGGATTCTATAATGTCAAATGCATCATAGAGAATGGTGCGGGCCGTACTTTTTTTTCCCTGCTTCATCAGATTGTTGATGAACTTCGCCGCAAGGACGCTTTTATGCCGCGGATCCGGAGTAATCTCCCGCTTAGCGGCTATTCTCTTCCTCGACATGATGGAAACTCCGCAATTCCTGTGTTGGTTGGTTCCGCTTATGCCTCAACCACGCCTTAGAGTCCCTTCGGCCTCTTGGCGCCATATTTGGACCTGCCCTGTCGCCTGTCGCCGACACCCGTCGTATCCATGGTGCCTCGAATGATGTGATAACGCACACCAGGAAGATCCTTCACGCGCCCTCCGCGGATCAGCACAACCGAGTGCTCCTGCAGATTATGCCCCATGCCGGGTATGTAGGAGGTAACCTCGATCCCATTGGTCAATCGCACCCTCGCCACCTTTCGAAGAGCGGAGTTGGGCTTTTTGGGTGTCGAGGTATAAACCCGGACACACACCCCTCTCTTCTGGGGTGCACCCTGCAGAGCCGGTGTCTTTGTTTTCTTTTTCGGCGGTCGACGGCCTTTTCGGACGAGCTGGTTTATCGTCGGCATAGCATCTCCTCAACGCGCTGTCTAACGTAGACTAAGGGACCCCGTCGGCAATGGGGTCCCTGAATAATTAAAAGACTATACATATTACTAAAATTTTTCTTTGTCAAGCGGTTTTAATCCATGCCGCCAAAAATCGTCACTCCACGCTCAGATCAATATCGCGGTAGGTCTGGACGCCGGTCCCTGCGGGTATCAGCCGCCCCATGATGACGTTTTCTTTGAGGCCTTTGAGATAGTCCACCTTCCCGGCAACGCTCGCATCGGAAAGGACCTTGGTCGTTTCCTGAAAAGAGGCAGCCGATATGAAACTTTCCGTGCTCAGCGATGCCTTGGTGATTCCCAGCAGCAGCGGTTCAGCACTGGCAGGTGCGCCGCCCCGGGCCACGATGGCTCTGTTTTCTTCTTCGAACCGCCACTTTTCGATGTGCTCCCCCAACAGGAACTGTGAATCCCCGACATCGGTCACACTGACCTGCCGAAGCATTTGACGCACGATCACCTCGATGTGCTTGTCGTTGATCTTGACGCCTTGCAGGCGGTAGACCTCCTGGACCTCATCTACGAGATACTTGGCGAGTTCCTTTACGCCCCGGATTCTCAGGATGTCATGAGGATTGACCGAACCGTCCATCAAGGGCTCGCCTGCCCTGACATAGTCTCCCTCGAGCACGCTGACGTGCTTGCCCCGCCCAATGAAGTAATCCACGGGTTCGCCGATCTCCGGCGTAATCGTCATCTTCCGCTTGCCCTTGGTATATTTCCCAAAGGAGACCACGCCGTCGATTTCGCTGATGATCGCGGTTTCCTTGGGTTTCCGTACCTCAAAGAGTTCAGCGACACGCGGAAGACCACCGGTGATGTCCTTCGTCTTCGTCGTTTCACGGGGGATCTTCGCCAAGACCGCTCCAGCCCCCACCTCGTCGCCCTCGTTCACCATAATGATAGCGCCGACAGGCAGATGATACCGCGCCTGCGCCTTGCTGCTCCCAGGCAGGTTCGCTGTTTTTCCGCCGGCATCTTTGATCGATATCCGGGGGCGGATATCCACCTCGCGGGACTCCACGATGACGCGGCTGATCTTGCCTGTCACCTTGTCCCGTTTCTCCTGCATCGTTTTGCCTTCGAGGATATCACCGAATTTCACCCCGCCGCCGACCTCGGTCATAATCGGAATGGTAAAGGGGTCCCATTCGGCCAACACCTGATCCGGCTTGATGGGCATGCCATCCCGGACGCGCAGGGTAGCGCCGTAGATGATCGGATAGCGCTCGACCTCACGGCCGCCTTTTCCAAGAATGGCGATCTCCCCGTCGCGGTTCATCACCACCAGGTTCCCTTCGGAGTTTTCCACCGTCTTCAATTTGACGAATTTGACGTGGCCCTCGTTCCGGGGCTGGATCGTCGTCTGCTCCACCCGTTTGCTTGCCGTGCCACCGATATGGAAGGTACGCATCGTCAGCTGGGTACCGGGCTCGCCGATGGACTGCGCGGCGATGATGCCCACCGCCTCGCCGATATTGACCGCCCGGCCATGCGCCAGATCGCGGCCGTAGCACTTTCGGCAAATCCCCCGCCGGCATTCGCATGTCAAGGCAGAGCGGATCTTGACCCTTTCCAGACCAGCACCCTCGATCGCCTCGACCTTGGCCTCGTCGATCTCTTCGTTGGCCTTCACCAGCAGCTCGCCCGTAATGGGATCAAACACGTCCTGCAGTGCGACTCGCCCCAGCACACGATCGCCGACCCGCTGAAGGACCTCACCGGCCTCAACCAGCGCATCGACCCAGATCCCGTCCATCGTGCCGCAATCCTCTTCCGTGATGATCGCGTCCTGCGCGACATCCACCAGCCGCCTGGTCAGGTAACCGGAATTCGCTGTCTTCAACGCGGTATCCGCCAGGCCCTTGCGGGCCCCGTGGGTCGAGATGAAGTACTGCAGCACCGTCAGGCCTTCCCGGAAGTTGGAGGTGATCGGCGTCTCGATGATCTCGCCCGAAGGCTTCGCCATGAGCCCGCGCATCCCGGCCAACTGGCGCATCTGGTCCTTGCTGCCACGCGCACCCGACTCCGACATCATGAAGATGGGGTTGAAACTGGTGTCTCGGAGCTTTTCCCCGTTCGGCCCGCTCACCTCCTCGGTAGCCATTTCCCTCATCATCTCTGAGGCCACCATTTCGGTCGACTGCGCCCAGATATCGACCACCTTGTTATATTTCTCACCGTTGGTGATCAAACCGCTCGTGTACTGTTCCTCGATCTTTTTTACTTCCGTTTCGGCCTTGTGGATAATTTCGTTCTTACGCTCCGGAATCACCATATCGTTCATCGAAATGGAGATGCCTGACAGGCTTGCATACTTGTATCCGATATCCTTCAACCTGTCGGCGAGAATCACCGTCGATTTGATCCCGACGCGCCGATAGGCCTCATTGATCAGGCCACGGAGTTCCTTCTTCGACATCACCCGGTTGATCAGGCTGAATGGCAGCTCTGGAGGAAGAATGTCCGAGAGGATGATCCTCCCGGTGGTCGTTTCCTTGAGCCCGCCGTTCATCCGCACCTTGATGCTTGCGTGAAGATCGAGTTCTCCTGCATCGTATGCGATCCTGACCTCTTTGGGGCTCGCAAAAGTTTTCCCGCTTCCTTTGGCGAAAGCACGCTCACGGGTCATGTAGTAGATGCCAAGGACGATATCCTGGCTCGGAACGATGATCGGGTCACCGTGGGCGGGCGAAAGGATGTTGTTGGTCGACATCATGAGAACCCGCGCCTCGATCTGCGCTTCGATCGACAAAGGCACGTGAACGGCCATCTGGTCTCCGTCAAAGTCCGCGTTGAAGGCCGTGCAGACAAGCGGGTGCAGTTGGATCGCCTTCCCCTCGATCAACGTAGGTTCGAAGGCTTGTATCCCGAGACGATGCAGTGTCGGGGCCCGGTTCAGCAGCACGCAGTATTCCCGCACCACCTCGTCCAGTGCATCCCACACTTCAGGGGTCTCGCGTTCCACCATCTTCTTTGCACTCTTAATGGTGGTCACGAGCCCTTTTTCATCCAATTTATTGTAAATGAAAGGCTTGAAAAGCTCGAGGGCCATCTTCTTCGGCAGGCCGCACTGGTGCAGCCTCAGATCGGGTCCGACAACGATCACCGAACGACCCGAATAGTCCACCCGTTTACCAAGCAGATTCTGACGAAAACGCCCTTGTTTACCCTTCAGCATGTCGCTCAATGACTTGAAAGGCCGTTTGTTGGCGCCCGTCACCACCTTGCCACGCCGCCCGTTGTCGAAAAGGACGTCTACAGCCTCCTGGAGCATCCGTTTCTCGTTACGCACGATGATGTCCGGCGCGCTCAATTCCAGAAGACGTTTGAGGCGGTTGTTCCGGTTGATCACCCGCCGGTAGAGGTCATTCAGATCGGAGGTGGCGAACCGTCCGCCGTCAAGAGGGACCAGAGGCCTCAGATCAGGAGGCAGAACGGGAACGACATCGAGTATGGTCCATTCCGGACGGTTTTTCGACTCCCGGAAAGCGTCGACGATCTTGAGCCTTTTGGCCAATTTACGTCGTTTCGCATCCGACTTCGTCCCCATCATCTCCTCTCGGAGCGATTCAGAGAGGACGTCGAGATCCAGCTCCTTCAGCATGGTCTGAATCGCTTCGGCGCCAATGCCGGCCACGAAACGATCCCCGAAATCCTCCCTCGCCTGCTGCAGTTGCTCGTCGGTCAGGAGGGTCCCCTTGATGAGAGGGGTGTCTTTCGGATCGATGACGATGTAGCTTTCGAAATAAAGCACGCGCTCAAGGTCCTTCAGGGTCAAGTCGACCAGGTTCCCGACCTTGGAAGGGAGGCATTTCAAGAACCAGATGTGCGCCACAGGCGCCGCCAGTTCAATATGGCCCATTCGCTCCCGGCGCACCTTCGACTGGATCACCTCGACGCCGCACTTCTCGCACACGATGCCCCGGTGCTTCATCCGTTTGTATTTGCCGCAGTTGCACTCGTAATCCTTGATCGGTCCGAATATCTTCGAGCAGAAAAGTCCATCCCTTTCCGGTTTGAACGTTCTGTAATTGATGGTCTCCGGCTTCTTGACTTCTCCGTGTGACCATTCCTTTATCTTTTCAGGCGAAGCCAGGGAAATCCGAACCGCGTTGAAGCTGGACGGATCCTTCGGCTTGGCGAAAAAACTATACAACTCTTCCAATGCTCAACTCCTTCGATACGCAAACGCGTTAGGCCCCTTTCAGACATCAAACCCCGCATCGCCTTCAGGGACCCGTCCGAACAACCGACGAAACAGCCGCTCAGGTCTGGCTGTCTTCGAAGAGCTGGATATCCAGCCCCAAACTCTGGAGTTCTTTCATGAGGACCTTGAAGGATTCGGGGATACCTGCCTCGAGCACGTTGTTCCCTTTTACGATCCGCTCGTACATGCGGGTTCGCCCGGCGACGTCATCGGACTTCACGGTCAGGAATTCCTGCAGCGAATAGGCAGCGCCGTAAGCCTCCATAGCCCACACCTCCATCTCGCCCAGGCGCTGTCCACCGAATTGAGCCTTACCACCGAGGGGCTGCTGTGTCACCAGGGAGTAAGGACCGATGGAACGCGCATGCAGTTTGTCATCCACGAGATGGTGCAGTTTCAGAATGTACATGATCCCAACCGTCACCCGCTGATCGAAGGGCTCACCCGAGCGTCCGTCGTAGAGGACAGCCTCACCCGTCACGGGCAGCCCAGCCTCTTCAAGGCACTGCCTGATCTCATCCTCTTCGGCGCCATCGAAAACGGGTGAGGCCATGGGAACGCCGTCCCTCAGCAGGCGCGCCTTCTCGAGTATTTCGTCATCATCCCTGGAGTCGAAATGCTCGCGGAAGCTGTCACCGGGGAATATCCGCTCCAGCTTGGGCCTCAGTTCATCCTTGTTGTGCAGCGAGTCGAGAAGCACCCCCACCTGCCTCCCGAGTTCTTTCGAAGCCCAGCCGAGATGCGTCTCAAGCACCTGGCCGGCGTTCATTCGGGAGGGGACGCCAAGTGGGTTCAAGATGATATCCACAGGCGTGCCATCGGCGAAGTAAGGCATATCCTCGACCGGCAGAATACGGGAAAGCACCCCCTTGTTTCCGTGCCGCCCGGCCATTTTATCCCCGACCGACAGTTTACGTTTCACCGCTATGTACACCTTGACCATCTTGATCACACCGGGCGCAAGTTCATCTCCGAGGCTCAACCGGTCGATTTTTTCCTGGAACACGTTCGTCGTACGATCGACCTTTTCGCTGTAACTTTCCACCACGCCTTCGATCCGCTCGATGACCTCCATTGGTATTTTCAAGTCCGCCGCGGCCCAGAGCTCGACGGGGACCGTATCGACCGTCTCTTCCTCAATGGTTTTGCCGGCTTTGACGAACGTCTCTCCCGTGCTGCGGTCGCGGAGATCCGTCTTCAGCTGTTTGCCGATCAGCAACTCCTTGAGCTTGTCGCGGGTGCTCCGCCCGATCAGGGCGATTTCATCATCCTGGTCCTTCCGCAGCCGCGCCTCCTCCTCCGCCTCGATAGCCAGGCTGCGCTCATCCTTGTCGACACCCCGCCGGGAAAAGACTTTCGCATCGATGACGATGCCTTCCACCCCCGGAGGTACCCGCAAAGAGGTATCCTTGACATCCCCCGCCTTATCTCCGAAGATCGCCCTCAGCAGTTTTTCCTCCGGCGAAAGCTGTGTTTCACCCTTCGGAGTAATCTTTCCGACCAGGATATCCCCGGCTTTGACCTCGGCGCCGACCTTGACAATGCCGCTTTCATCCAGGTTCTTGAGGGCCTCCTCACCGACATTGGGAATATCCCGGGTGATCTCCTCCTTGCCGAGCTTCGTATCCCTCGAAACGACTTCGAATTCCTCTATGTGGATGGAGGTATAAATATCCTCCTTCACCACGCGTTCGCTGATCAGGATGGAGTCCTCGAAGTTATACCCGCCCCATGACATGAACGCGACCATCACGTTCTGCCCCAAAGCCAGTTCCCCGAGCTCGGAAGCCGGGCCGTCGGCTATGATTTGGCCTTTTCTGACAAAATCACCTCTCGCGACGATCGGCTTCTGGTTGTAACAGCTGTTTTGGTTCGACTTCTTGAATTTGACCAGTTTGTAAATGTCCACCTCCGGCTCGGCGCCGCCCTTCCCTCCGTAGGACCGGACGACGATACGCGAAGCATCCACATCTTCTACAATGCCGTCCCGCCGCGCGATAACTGAGATACCCGAATCACGGGCGACAATACGCTCGAGACCCGTACCAACCAGCGGGGCCTTCGCGCGAAGCAGCGGGACCGCCTGACGCTGCATGTTCGATCCCATCAGAGCGCGGTTGGCATCGTCGTGCTCGAGGAAAGGAATCAACGAGGCCGACACGCTCACCAACTGGTCGGGCGACACGTCCATGTACCTCACCTCGGACACAGGCACCTTTGCCGCCTCACCCTCGATCCGGACGGCAGCCTCCTCCCGGATGAACCGCCCGTCTTCATCTAGCGGCGCATTGGCCTGTGCGATGGGGTCCTTCCCTTCGTCCAGGGCGGAAAGGTATTTCAGCTCCGCTTTGGCAACGCCGTTTTCAACGAACCGGTAAGGGGTCTCGATAAATCCGAAATCATTGACCCGTGCATAGGTGCTCAGAGATACAATCAGACCGATATTCGGACCTTCAGGCGTTTCGATGGGGCAGATCCGCCCGTAATGCGTCGGGTGCACGTCGCGGACCTCGAACCCAGCCCGCTCCCGCGTGAGGCCGCCGGGCCCGAGAGCGCTCAGGCGCCGTTTATGCGTCACCTCGGACAAGGGGTTGGTCTGGTCCATGAATTGCGAAAGCTGGCTTGTCCCGAAGAACTCCTTGACAATGGCCGAAACGGGTTTGGAGTTGATCAGATCATGGGGCATCAGGGTCTCCACCTCCTGGAGACTCATTTTTTCCTTGATGGCCCGTTCCATCCGGACCAGACCGATCCGGTACTGATTCTCCAGCAGTTCCCCGACAGCCCGCACCCGCCGGTTCCCAAGGTTGTCGATGTCATCGACCATCGCCTCCGCCGTCTTCAGATGGATCAACTCTTTGACCGTCATCATGATGTCTTCCCGCCTTAAAGTTCTCTGATCGAGCGGGACATCGAGGTCGAGCCTGTGGTTGAGCTTGAGCCGGCCCACCTTCGACAGGTCATAGGTATTGATATTGAAGAAGAGGTTGTTCAAAAAGTTGTTCGCCACCTCCTGGGTCGGCGGACTGCTCGGGCGCATCTTCCGGTAGATGTCCAGAACGGCTTCGTCCGGACTGTCGATGCGGTCGAGCAGCATGGTATCGCGGATCGTCGTGCTGACCCCCTGGGCATCGAGCACCAGACATTCGATCCGGGTGGCCCCCTTCTCGATCAAGGTTTCAACCACCTCATGGGTCAGGGTCTGGTTCCCTTCGATCAGAATCTCGCCGGTCTCCTGGTCCATCACATCCTGCGCCAGGACCCGCCCTATCACCTCATCGAGGTCGATCGGGATACGGTCGACGCCGGCCGTTTCCAGGATCCGATGCAGACGCTTGGTGTATTTATCCCCCTTCTTGGCGAGCACCTCACCGCTCTGAGGATCCACGATGTCTTTCGTGATCTTCTTCTGATAGAGATTTTCGATCCGCGCCTCCTGCCAGCAGAGCGTCCTACCGATCTCAATGGTCTCCTTGTCGTAGAACTGCTCGAGGATCTCCCTCGAGCTGTAGCCAAGGGCCTTCAAAAGAATGGTAACAGGGAACTTCCTCCTTCGATCGATCCTCACGTAGAGGAGATCCTTCGGATCGAACTCGAAGTCGAGCCAGGACCCTCGCAGCGGAATGATCCTCGCTGAATAGAGCAGTTTACCGCTCGAGTGGGTCTTGCCTTTGTCGTGGTCGAAGAAAACGCCTGGCGACCGATGGAGCTGACTGACGACAACCCGTTCCGTCCCGTTCACGATAAAGGTTCCCCGCTCCGTCATCATGGGCAGGGTTCCAAAGTAAATGTCCTGTTCTTTGATATCCCGGATGCTCTTCGTGCCATCCGTGCTATCCGTGTCGAAAACCACCAGTCTTACGGTGAGCTTGACAGGCGCCTCGAAATTCATGCCCTTGTTCATGCAATCGTCTTCGTCGTATTTCACCGGTTCGAAGGTGTATTTCACGAACTCGAGCGAGGCCGTCCCGGCAAAATCATGAATGGGAAATACACTCTCAAAGGCCCCCTGAAGGCCGATATCCTGCCGCTCCTCGGGCGGTACATCCTTCTGCAGAAAACGCTCGTAAGAGATCTTCTGCATCTCGATCAGGCTCGGAATCTCCATGACTTTCTTTATCTTCCCAAAATTCCTTCTTGGGCGGCTTCTGACACCATTTTTTCCCGGCATGGTATCTCCTCAATCTTTGATGTCTCCAAACGCGCCTCTTACCTTTATCCCAGTAAGTAAAGGCGCACAGGCTTAGAGGGGTCCTCTTCAAAAGGAACCATCCAAGCCACGACGGAGGTCATTTCTCGACTTATGGGGCCTTGAACGACTCCGTCCAAGCGCTGCTTGCCCCTCTCCTGAGGCCGGCCTTCGGCCGGCCCATGAAGAAACCCGAGAGGGAGTACTGCGTGGGGCACCTGCCCCGAACGTACGTTCGGCACGCGGGCAGGCACCCATACCGGCCCGCAGGGCCGTTTCCTTAAAAAAATTATTTGATTTCGACAGTCGCGCCGTTTTCTTCCAATTCCTTTTTGATATTTTCGGCTTCCTCTTTCGGAACTCCCTCTTTGACCGGACTCGGCGCCCCGTCCACCAGGGCCTTCGCCTCCTTCAGACCGAGTCCGGTAATGGCGCGCACCACCTTGATGACCTGGATCTTCTTGTCACCGACTGCGGAAAGGATAACGTCGAACTCAGTCTTTTCCGCCGCCTCTTCCTGGGCCTGGGCCACTGGGGCGGCTGCAGCCACGGCGACCGGAGCCGCTGCGCTCACACCGAATTTATCTTCAAGCTCCTTGACCAGCTCCGAAAGCTCCAAAACGGTCATATTTGCAATAAAATCAATTACATCCTGCTTTGTGATGTGGTCACTCATGATCTTTTCATATCCTCCGTATGGGGGAAGTCCGTCTTAAGCGGACTCTCCCTTCTGCTCCTCAATTGCTTTCAGTACATTCATAAATTGAACCATTACACCGTTCAATACTCTGACAAACCCCGCCGGCACGGCCTGCATAGCAGCCAGAACCTGAGAAAGGAGCACCTCGCGCGCAGGCAAATCCGCCAAACGCTTGATGCCTTCCTCATCCATGACTCTGCCTGAAATCTGGCCGCCCTTAATGCTGAACTGTTTAGCGGTCTTCCCGAATTCGACCAGTGCCTTTGCGCCTTTGACGACATCCTCATAAGACAGCACCACCGCAGACGGTCCTGTCATGTATTTCTCCATACACTCCGTTTCCGTATCACGGCTGGCCAACTTGAGGAGCCGGTTCTTGACGACCTGAACCTCGCCGCCGGCTTCCCTGAGTTCTTTTCTGAGCTTGCTCAAAGTCTCCACATTCAGACCCTGATAGTTTACCAGAAAAGACCCCTGAGCCTTCTTCAGGCGTTCCTGCAGTTCAGTGACAAACTCTTCCTTCTTCTGTTTATCCATTTTTCACCTCCTCTCCGTGGGGCATTCATTTGCCAAAGCCAGAGGTGCTGAAAGCGTCATCTCGAGCAGGACGTCTCGGTAGGCATCTTGTTTAAGCCTTTTCCGGCGAGCGGCCCGCAAGCCCCCGGCCGGTTTAGGCACCTACTGTCTTTGACATCTTCCAATCATCGTCAGAATATGGGATGCACCCGTTCTATTCGTCGCACCCCGGACCGAAGCGCGGAAACGTTCACGCTCCGGTTGTATCTGCACTCTATTGTGCCAAGCGAAGCTCATGAGCCGAAAGACAGCGGTCCCAATCCCAGCGCCAGCAGCCATCGACCAGAAGAAAATTCCGGCTTTTCCCCGGCCTCTTGTCTCCCATAGGAACTCCGCTCCCTGTCACGGCCCTGACCATCCTTTCGGGATAGGAGCTCATGTTTCTGGCTCAGCATACGTTATCGATATCGCACGAATGAAAAACCGCTCGCGTGTGCCGAACCTCAGGCGACAGGGTCAAACCGTTCGGTGGCTCTTCGAAAGGCATAGCAGGAGGCGGAAACAGAATCACTTAAACGCTGAAAGCCGACAAGACCACCTGGGACCAGAGGAAGCGCCCGCCCAGCTCTCATCGGCGTTTCATTCTGTCAACCCCTCGATGGGTCTTCTTACTGACTTGTCAGATCCTTCACATAAGCCGGATCGATCTTGAAACCGGGTCCCATCGTTGTCGCGACGGCAATGGTCTTTAAATAGGTGCCTTTGCTTGCCGAAGGTTTCAACCTCTGTATGGTTTCAAAAAACGCGGCCAGATTATCCAGAAGCTTTTCGACACCGAACGAGGCCTTTCCAACGGGTGCATGAACGATCCCGGCCTTCTCGACCTTGAAGTCAATTTTTCCGGCCTTGATCTCCTTTACGGCCTTACCGACGTCAAACGTCACCGTACCGAGCTTGGCATTCGGCATCATACCCCGAGGGCCCAGGATACGGCCGAGTTTGCCCACAGCTCCCATCATGTCCGGGGTCGCGATGGCCTTGTCGAATTCCAGCCACCCTTTTTGGATTTTCTCGACCAGTTCATCCGCGCCCGCTACATCAGCGCCAGCATCGAGAGCTTCCTTCTCCTTCTCACCCTTGGCAAAAACAGCGACCCGAACTTCCTTCCCGGTGCCGTGCGGAAGCACCACGGTTCCTCTCACCATCTGGTCGGCATGACGAGGGTCAACCCCTAACCTCACCGCCACGTCGACGGTCTCGTCAAATTTCGCGAAGCGGCCCTCAAGTGCCGTGCGCAAGGCTTCCTCAAAGGCATATTTTTTCTGCCGATCGACCTTCTGCAAACTGTCACGATATTTTTTGCCCATCTCTCAATCGTCCTCCCGGGCTAAGCCTCAGCCACGTTAATGCCCATGCTGCGCGCTGTGCCCTCTATGATTTTGGCGGCGGCTTCAATGTCATAGGCATTCAAATCTTCAAATTTGAGTCTGGCGATCTCTTCGATCTGTTGCCGCGTCACCGTGGCGATCTTGTCCTTGTTGGGAACAGCGGACCCTTTGGCGATCTTTGCAACCTGTTTCAGAAGGACGGAAGCCGGCGGCGTCTTCGTAATGAAGGAAAAGGAGCGGTCCGCGTATATGGTGATAACCACCGGAATGACGGTACCCATCTGATCCTGCGTGCGCGCGTTGAAGGCTTTGCAGAATTCAGCGATGTTCACGCCGTGCTGACCCAGGGCCGGGCCGATCGGAGGCGACGGGTTGGCCTGTCCACCCTTTACCTGAAGCTTCACTGAACCGATGATTTTTTTTGCCATCATGTACCTCTTTAAATCTTCTTGACCTGAATGAAATCCAATTCGACAGGCGTGGGCCGTCCGAATATCGTAATGAGTACGCGCAATTTCTCTTTGTCGGGCTTGACCTCTTCGACGATGCCCTGGAAATTGCTGAAAGGCCCGTCTACAACCCGTACATCATCTCCTTCCTCGAACCGAAAGCGAGGCTTGGGGCGACTCACCCCCTCTTCCATCTGGCGCAGGATCACCTCTGCCTCTGCATCCGGTATGGGGCTGGGCTTAATACCGCCCCCGACGAAACCCGTCACCTTAGCCGTGTCCATCACGGTGTGCCAGGTCTCGTCGCTGAGGATCATCTGGACGAGAATGTAGCCCGGGTAGAACTTTCTCGAAGAAGTCTTTTTTTGCCCTTTCTTCAATTCGACGACTTGTTCGGTCGGAACGAGGATCCGCCCGAACAGGTCCTCCTGCCCGAGCGTTTTGACCCGCTCTTCGAGGTTTCGCTTGACCTTGTTCTCAAACCCCGAGTAGGTATGTACGATATACCATTTCAATTCCACAAGGACACCCGACTTGGTATGGATTCAGCCACCGGAGCCCCGGCGACCAGGTCAAAGAACGCACCGGTGATCTGATTAGCTGACCACGGTGCAGGCAGATTCCCAGTCCCAAAGGTCGGCCGGATCGCGGAATTTTTAGCCTACAATTCCTTTGATGATCTTTATAAGACCGAAATCCACCAGACCCAGATACAAGGAAATGATCATCACCAGCACGATGACGACGCTCGTCGAGGCAATCAACTCCTTGCGAGTAGGCCACTTCACCTTCCTCAGTTCCATCTTGACCTCTCTAAGGAATTGACGGGCCCTGTGAATGTAGACGGTAATGGACCGCTCTTTTCGCGGGGTCTTGTCCGATGGCTTCTTGGCCCCTCCGCGGGCGACCGGCGTCTTGGCACCCGCTTTCCCGCCGTCCGTCTTTCCAATCTGCTCCTGGGTTTTCATCTGCCTCTCGATATGCTCAGCTGTTCCGGTTCATCCGCCCGTCAGACGTGGCAGGAAAAGGCCCAATAAAAAATGGCAGGCCAGGAGGGATTCGAACCCCCAACACCCGGATTTGGAGTCCGGTGCTCTAGCCGTTAGAGCTACTGGCCTGCAGGAACAAATACGCTATTTCGTTTCCTTGTGCACCGTATGGGTACGGCAGAACGCACAGTACTTCTTGAAAGCGAGTTTGTCCGGTGTCTTCCGCTTATTCTTGGTCGTGGTGTAATTTTTGTTCTTACACTGTTCACAGGCCAGGGTAATGATATCTCGCATGCCCCAAGTCTCTCCCTACTCGATAATTTCACTGATGACGCCGGCGCCGACCGTTCTGCCGCCCTCACGGATGGCGAACCGCAGTTCCTTCTCCATCGCAATCGGCGTGATCAGCTT
>NZ_AULM01000058.1 GCF_000422285.1 Desulfatiglans anilini DSM 4660 | reverse complement strand
ATCGACTTCCGGCGGTTCAGGCGGCGGAACGTAGTAGCGCCGGTTGGGCGGGTTCGCAAGACCCCTTTTCGATGGCGGCAAGGTGATGAGGTCTTTGCTTTCGAGCTTCCTCAGCAGGATCCTGCATACCTGCCCTTTGAGGTGGCCGTTTTCCTGCCGCCAGTTCCACAGCCGGCAGAGCTCCCTGGAAATGGCCACACGGCCCTGAGTCCATTGTCGGGCGATAACCGATCGGATCTGATTCAGTTCTTTCGATCCGATCTGTCTGCCGCGAATGATGAGATCCGTACCCATGGTCTTGCCTCCTTCCTGACAGGAAGGTAGCAAGCCCAATCTCGGAACGCAAGGGTTTTTTTAGAAACGCGTAATGCTCCCGTAAAAAACGTCTTCAGCAGGTCACAGGTATTCAGACCAATCCACATTGCTGCTGGGCTTTTCTCTAATATCGATGCCATACAGCGGGTCATCTAGGAAGGTCTTGATGCTGCCGCTGCCCCCTTCCGCATTCCAGTGAGAGGGGTCTGAATCATTGACCGATACTTTGGGCACCAAGACGGGGAAATACGCCTTCATACTGCGGATCATGCAATCCACGACGATTCCGGTAAACTCTTCCATTCGATCCAGTGGGCACTCGAACACGACGGAATCGTATAGCGGCACTAGTAAATTGAACGGCTCCCGCCCCAACGCCTCGTGAATTTCAATAATGGCCTTTTTGAAGATAGAAGCAGCGCTCGCTTGAATGGGAAAATTCTTAAACCAGTTTTTCTCCCAAAAATTGGGGACCTCTAGAGGATTACGGCGGTAGCGCTTAAGCCCCGATACACTCTCAACAAACCCCCACTGTCCCCCCGACTTTTCCAGGGATGCAAGATAGCCTGTGAGGGAACTGTACCTTCCATAAAGCCGATCCAATTTGTTCGAGGTCTCGGCTTCGCTCAATTCCAGCAGCCTCGCAATGGTTCTCCGTGAAAGGCCATATTGAATGCCCAAAAAAATGACCTTGGCCTTTGAGCGGGAGCCGCCTGAGCCCCCGAATAGCAACAATCCTGCCTTTTCATAGACATCCGTTGAATTGAAATCATCAATGAGGCGCTCATCTTCTGACAGGGCTGCTCCAACACCCACTTCCATTTGCGAATAATCGCATTCAACAATTCCGAAGTCAGGCCTGCTCGGAATTACAATGGGCCGAAAGATTTTTGGAAGCCCCATGATGTTGGGGACGGTCGACGTACACCGGCCCGTAACCGCGCCCATCGTCTTATAAGTCGGTCGGATCCGCTGCATATCGCCAACGCTGTTCAAAAACCTGTTGATGCGTTTCAACTTTTCCAGCCGTGAGAAGATCTTGAATACTTGATGCTGATCCTCCAGGAGCTCCAGATCCTTGACCCTAATTTCATTCCGCCCAGCAGGAAAAAATTCGTAAAAACCGTAACCCTTGGCCCAATTATTCAGATCCTTCAATTGAGGTCCGCCGACATTGTTTACATCCAAGGCATATAAAATCCTTCGGTGAGCGTGTTCAGCCTTTTCCCGGATCATTTTTAAAGCATCACAATCAAGTGCGACCCCCTTCAATGTCAGCGCGTGCAACACCTTGGAAAAGGGGAGTTCAACTTCCTGATAATGATCCCAGGCCCCGGAGGCCATGACATGCTTTCTGAGCCTTTTGGCATAGGCTAAAAGCCGAAGCCAAAAATTATTCGCAATATCTGTGCCACACTTCAACTCAACAGAGTGTGTTGAGAGGAATTCCCGTAGGTTTTTCCTTAAACCATAAGCGGGAATCTTTTCACCTTCATAATACCTCCGGTGGTATTTTCCTAAAAATAGGATCGACTCCAGTAGGTATACGTCGAGAATCTCATGATATTTCTCAAGACCCATTTCAACGTTCGCAAGGCAATTATTCAGGTCGTAGCAGACCAGAAGCCGAAAATTCAAATCATTGATCATATGAGATATTACAGTCGGAAGATTTCCGTCAAAATCGAACGAAGTCAGATAAAACGTCGTCATATTGTTGACCTAGATATTCAATTTGTTCTTTGCAACAATTGTTTTGAATTTCAAAAGCCCTGCCAGAATTTTCTGACCCCAAGCAACCCTTCAGGGTGTTAGGGACGCCAATTGTATGTCCACACTTCCTACAGGAGTACCATTTAAGGTACGGGTCCTTGGTATCCCAACCAGCGCTTTCACCACAGTTAGGACAAATTCCGCTCACTCCATGCTCTTTACAACAAAAGCCGCACCCTCTACAGATGTAGAATGGTTTTGAGTCATTTTTTTTGCAGGCGATTTTGTCGAAGCGACTATCGATAATTTTTCCACACCCACTACCACAGTGAGATAGCTTCACTGGTACAAATCGCTTTTCACAATGTTCATTTGAACAACGCCAGTAAGTTACAGCATAGGCTGCCCATCCGGATTTTACTTGAGGAGTAGAATTACAAAGTAATGGTGAACCGCAACCCCTTTCTTCACCATATCCGCATACAAGCCTATAAGCTATTTCATTCCATCTGTTGAAGGAACCCATCGCCTGTGAAAAATTCTCATTGGAAAAAAACTCCTTAATTGACATATTAAATTCTTTTCTCAGGAAATAAAGAAATTCGGAATTGATCTTGTCATTGCCAACTTCGCATAATAGCCTCGTCATTTCCTCGCATTTTCGACCTCGGCAAAGGACACGTGGGCTGCTTTCTTCCCCAATTAGGATGCCTTCACAAAAAACATAGTCCCGATCTGATATCATGAAATTCTTCTTTATAAAATCAGATATACATCTGGGAAAGATAAAATTTCTAATTTGATTCTTGGTCTCCAAATTGTAGTTAAATGCTTTATTCACCACCGCTTGGAGTATGCCCCGTAAGATATCTTTTGATCTAATCTTCTTTCCATCTATCTTCGCCCTCAGCAAAGCTACAACCATTGAGCAATTGAAATACCGGGACTTCTGAAAAGATTTACCTATAACTTCAAGCTGTTCACTATCACATTCCAGTGGCTCTCTTTTCAAGAATTTTAGGCAAATTTCCTCAGGCGGCAAATAAACCTCAACAATTTCATTTATTCTATCAAACGGATATCTACTTGTTATGTTATCAATTTTTCTTCTGTTTGCGGGCAATAAGTCCTGAAATACTTTCAGATTCGCTAAAAAGATACCCCAGATGAAATGGTAATCGGTTTCTTCGAGTGAAGGACCGTTTAACACTTTCACAAGAAAAAGCGCCAGCCTTTGATCATCAAGATAAATCACATTTTTTGCAATCTCTTTTGTCAGGACTCTATAAATCAATCTAGGCAGTGACAGGTAACCAATTCTGTCTACAATGAACGCTCTGAGACGTTCCCAAGTCATTTCATAGACAATTTCCGGTTCGTTTTTAAAAATGTCCGAGGCCAAATCTCTATGTTCCTCCTCTTGTTCTGAGGAGCCTACTACCTTCATGATATCCTTTGCGATGAAAGGAATAGTGAGCTTCTCATATTCCGGGAGAGATAGTAGCCCACTTCTTTTGAAGAGAGAATCTGCCTCCCTATATTTCCCTTGCTCTAAATGCCTCAAAATCTCATCTTGAATTTGCTGTTTGAGGGCAGAAGATCGAAGAAAAGAGTATTGATTTACCAATTCATCAACGTTCAACCACGCTGAGGGCACATGTCTTTTGACCGCATCAAGAATCCTTTCAGCCGAATCAAAGTCGTATTGGTCAAGCTGCCGAATTACATAAGACAGGACGTTATTATAGAATTGTCGGTCTATTAATCTTTTAAACCCTGCAAAAGCATTGTCCATATCATGAAGAATGTTTGCTGAACAATCTTTTTCAGATATCGATACGATGAATGCATCAAAACATACATCACATAGAAAATTGCGAAACGCTTGGTTAAGCTGGGCGCTTTCATTCCACCGAGCGTATCCCAATAGGGCAAATGGGAAATCTGAGACTGGGATAACGCCCTCATCTCTTAGCCTCTGAGCTTTTCCTATAAAATTCTTGACGTTTCGAAGCGTGCTAGGGATAGAATCGTGCGGGTATTTTTCATCCCTACCCAACTGAAGTAGGTGATCCATTATATTTCGGCTAGAGGGTGGCACATACTCTGTAATCTTTTGTCTTTTCTTGGTTATAATTTTTTTTCTTCTGGGTTCGATTTTTAGCTCACCCAAGGCCAAGGCCTCAGCGAGCTGGTCACTAAGAGAACCTTTCATGCCAAGAACCCTCACATATTCGGCCACACTATTGGACCGAGAATTGAATTATCAGATGCCTTGCCCAACCAAACCATGGGGTTTTTCATATACGTTATCGTCGTTGCCTTACGCTTCCGCTTTGTCTGAGTTCAATCTCAAACTTTCGAATATCGTCCACATGCTCCAGAGCGGCTTCCACACGTTCTTTGCTGTACGGCTCGATCCCAAGATCGCTTTTGTATTTGGTCTCATCAATTTGCATGCTTGACTCCGATTGTGACTTCTAACGCCTGGCGTGAGTCGCGCCACCCTCGGCGTCGACTCGACGCCTTTGTTCGGCCACCCTGCCGTCGCTCTTGCCGCATCGCATGATCATGTCCGCTTCGCCCCTCGGTCTGAGTGACCTCGTTGTCTATGTCCCTCAGTCCCCCCTTACAAGAGCGCCACGCCGGCCCTCGGTGTCGGATCCACGCTGTCGCTAGGCGGGTGCTCGTGCCGCGTCATTGTAACAGCCCAAGATGAGTAACCTCATGGATTCAAAGTCCTTGTGTGGTAAACACTCGATCTCAAAATCGAAATCAGCAGGGCGTCGCAGCTGACGCGTCAACAGCGATCGCACTTCGGCGATGCTTCGCGCACCGTCGGCCCGCTTTACCGCCTCCCGGATCCACGACAATTCCCGGCATGTATCCCTCGGCCATGCGACGAGACATACCGCAAGGGCCGCCGCCGGAATCCTATACGTGGCGATCTTCGCTTCATCGTCCCGAAATCCAGCTCCTTCGTCTTTGAGCCACCAGTTCGCGTACCACTTCAGCTCGATGCCAGCCGCATACTCACTGCTCCAAAGAGGAATGGCGGCGTCCGAGCGATAGTACACGAGATCGATGTAGTGGCGCTCGCAACCCACGTACCACACACCACCCAACAACCGCTCCAATCTAAAGGCGAGCTCGAACTGCAGCCACCGCTCCGTTGAGTGTGCGTGTCGTGACCACCATGCGAGCCGCTCGACCACCGCAGGGTCCCGACTGATCTCTTCTAGCGCCTGCTGAAGAACCGGCTTAGAGAAAGGGGCAAATGGTTCCATGAACAGCACCTCCCGCCGAACGGCAGGTATCACCCGCGCCGAGGAATGCCCAGGATGTTGAAATAGCAGCAACTTGCTCATGCAGAACACATGGTTCGGCGTCGGATGCGTGCCTTTGTTCGGCCTTTTTTTGTTCCTCCAGTGGCATAAAGGTCGACCCACAATGGGATGCCGAGCTATCAAAGTGCCCCCATCGAGGCAGGCTTGACTTCCAGTGCATCGCTACTCTCATTCATTAACACCCCGCAGAACATGTTGACGCGAATGATTTGAAAGCAGCGATAAAACGGGAGCAGAGACAGTTGTCATAGGGCCTCCCGCAGGTCGATGACACAAAGATTGAGCTTGTTGAGTTCGTCTTCTTTGATGGCAACATCCGTCGGAATGCAGAGGAAAAGACGATCGCGGGCGCGGCTTAAGGCAACGTAGGTGAGGCGTTTCTCCTCATCTGCCGGGGCCGACGAGGGATGCGTGATATGCCGGACACGGGCGGCATCCTCGAAGTACACAGCGATGTTGTCCCCCTCGCTCCCTTTCGCCTTGTGAATGGTCCGCACATGACGCACCTCTTCCTGCAAACGAACCGATTCTGAGAGGTACGCGTACGGCGTGGCCTCTGCGAACGTCTTGAACTTCCCAGCCCTTGCAGCGGTCAGGGTCACCGCCGGATACACGGCCGTGATGCAGGTTCCGCAGCGGACGTACGCCTCGAGCAACGTGCTGGCGAAGATAGTGGCGTGGTTAGTCAGGAACTCCTGCAGTACGGTGACGGCGATTCCCTTCCGGTGGACGTCGCTCAGCTCCGTGTCACACTTGAGCGGCTTTCTCACTCGCCCTCTCCGTCCGATGATCTGAATCATTTCTCGATGGGCGAGCGCGTACTGGCCGCGACTCGCGAGTTCCGTCGCGGCAATGACGTGCTCCATGAAACGGGCGCGTTCGGCATCGGCATCGTATAAAGACTCCCACGGCTCCACGGTTCCGGGCGCGAGGGCGGATCGCACGCGGTGGGCGTCCTTGTTCTTCCGCGTCAGCACGTGGAGGATGGCATCCGGCGGCAGGTCAGCACGAATGGCCGCGAGACTGCGGTCGAGGTCGCCGATGCACACCGTCACCGGTTGCCCGTCCAGTTCACGGAAGCAATGTTGCCGTAGGCCGTCCGATCGCACATGGTCGAGGATCGAGATGATCCGGCCCGTGCTGCGGCGGTTGTGACGCATGGTCACGTCGAGGAAATCGGGCAGCGAGAACGACAGGAAATGCTGCGGGTGGGCGTCGAGGAAACCGTAGATGGACTGTTCAGCATCACCGATGACCCCGACCACCGTCCCTGCGTCGGCGAGCCACTGTACGACATTGGCCTGGATAGGAAGCGTATCCTGAAATTCGTCGATGAACAGGTAGCGGTAGTGGGCACTCAGGCATTGACAGACGAGTGGGTGCTCTTCGAAGATGCGGTGCGCGAAGTAGAGGATGTCCTCGTGATCGACGATGCCCAGCCTCCAGTATCGGCGTTTGTAGTGGATGAGGTTTGCGCTCGTGCAGATGGCATTGAGCATATTCCCCATGCGATCGAGCGTTCGCGGCCCAAGCGTCCAGGTGCCGTCCCCCGAACGCCGCCACACCAAATGACACAGCTTGTCCTTGAGAATATCTCGCTGCACCTCGAAGGTTCGCTGTAGAATCTTAGCCTGCCCAATGTTTCTCAGCCATTCGTCGAAGATGGCGTAGGACGGGTGGTGTTCATCGTGACCGTCGACGGATGCGAACGCGACGAGGGGCTGGCCGTCACCATCCCGCAGCAGGTGGAGGTACGGCCGGACAACATTGCGGTAGAGGAAACTGTGAATAGTGGAGACATCCACCTGAGTGGCGGCCGAACTGAGCCGAGTGAGAATCTCATTCACGGCAACGTTCGTGTACGAGATGCACGCAACGCGGGACGCGGGAGAGAGCCGCTTAGACCTTGCAACGACGTGCTTTATGTGGTTCACTAGCCAGTGGGTCTTACCGGCCCCCGGCCCAGCCACGACGCGGAAATGGCGTTCAATGTCGGTGAGGGGCGTGCCGGAATCGATTTCCAGTTTCTCAGGCACGAGGAGCCTCCGTCGTATCGAACACGCAGGTCCACTCGATTGCGTCTTTGATGTAATCCGGACATACAAACGGCTCGCGGTCTGCCTCCGGCTTCGAGGCGTTCTCGCGGAGCTGCCGTTCCACCACAAGGGCATGCTCTCCCTTGGCATTCTCGACACAGAGCAGGTAGCAAGTGGCGAACCGGTGTTTCGCTTTGTCCGCATGAGCCGCCAGCGCATCGAGGGTATCGATTCCTTCACCGTCGAGCAGGGATTGGAGGGGAGCCGGCAACGTCGCTGCGGTCTCCGCCAGGGCGCGAAGATCCGCCTCGTGCTCGCAAGACGGCGTGACGAGGAGGGGGAGTTGTGCGTTCGCGAGGCCCAGGTCGTACTCCAGGGTCTTGCTGCCGACGCAGATCTTGATATTCCCGGGCGATCGGTCTCGCATGGTCTGCAAATTGCTGACGACGCCGGACACGGGGAAGTAGTCGTAGGTGTTGCAGTCGCGGTGCAGGACGTACGGCCAGCATTTCTGACGCCGCGCGCCCTTGGTCTTCTTGGCCTTGCGAGCCGGATCGGCATCCACCATACACGCGACGCGACGACGTAGCGCATAGCGACGGAGAGTTTCGTCTTCCCCGGCGCCGAAGAGCGGCAGGAAGTGCTTGAAGGTCACGCCTCCCACTGCAATAACCGCGACGTGGTGGGCTTCGATGGGCCGGCCAATGCAATGGGAAAGACAGGGAACCAGCAGTTGTTCCGCGATCCCTTCCACGAAGATGACGCCCTTCGCAAACAGCATGTTGGATTTGGTGGCATCCAGGTACCGTTCGACATAGTTACGGGACGCTTTGCCTTCCGGGCTCTCGCCAAAGACGCGGGCGGGATAAGCGACGTGGACGCCGCCATCGGCTTCGCAGAGGTTCAGGCAGATGATTGGTTCAATTCCCGAAGCAGCGGTGATGTGCGTCGAATGGGTCGTGAGGAAAACCTGCCGACTGGTCTTTTCAGGCGAGAGCCGCTTCTGGATGTACTTAAGCAACTTGTACTGGAGCGACGGGTGGAGGTGTGCTTCAGGTTCCTCGATGAGGAGTATGGGGAAGAGGATTGCATTCTGGCCCCGCCGGGGCACCGACGCTTTGAACTGCAAACTGGCTAAGAGCAGGGAGATGTACACTAGGTTGTTGTACCCGAGACCGTTATGAGTTGCGGGGACCGTGAACGGCGCCCGGTCGATGTAGAGACGTAGAGCGGCAATGAAGTCGTCTTCGTCGATGGCGTCACGCAGGATTGGGGTCCCGCCGTCAGCCGCTCCCGTGTCCTTAGCGAGTTGGAAGAGTGCGTCGAGATTCATGCGGCCCGTTAGGTTAGAACGGGCATCTTGCGTAAGGGTGCGGAAATGGCGACGGCGCCTGAGGGTCTCAGCCTCGTCGGCATCATGGTCGAGCACCTGTCGCAGCATCGTGCGCAGCAGGGGATTCGTACCTGCAAACAGTTCGGATTCGACGTCACGGATCGCATCGACGGTGTGGCAGTCGAACTTCGCCAGGGCGTCGGGCTCGGCCACGAGCCGGTTCTCCGGGAGTCCGGCGAAGATGCGGGCGACGTACTTGGGCATGAACTGCTGTACGACGCTGAAGAATCGGTCGCGGTCGGGTGCCGCCCCGCACGCTGCGGTGAATGCCGGAACCTCTTCGTCGGGAAGGAAGAATTCGTAGGTGAGCTGAGCTTCCCAGGGAGCGTCCAATTTGGTGAGCCAGGTTGCCACGAGGGCCTTGTCGTCAATGCTATCGGCCGTTGACGATCGCAGGGTCGCGGCGATGGAGATCTTTGGGGCTTTCGTGAAGTCGGCGATGCCCTGGTAGAAATCGGGGAGATCGGGATGCTGACGGCCGGAGCGGTCGAACACTAGCCGCAGCGCGCGTAGAAGGGCTGTCTTGCCCGCGTTGTTCTCCCCCAGGATCACGTTGATCCCCGGTTGGAAGTCGACCGTCGTTTGGCGGAAACAGCGGAAATTGGTGATGGCGAGCTTGGCAATGTACATATATATTCTCCATTGAGCGGGGCACCATGGATGGTTACGGCTCGACGTCGATACGAGCGACGCATCCGGCGTCTAGTCTGAGCAGTCCCGCGCAAGTAAACATGCCCCGTCAGAAAGTCCGAACCTGCGGCTTTGCCGCATTAGGCGGAACGGACAAACCGACAGTAGTAATGCTTCTTAATTCGTTGTCCACCGGCCTTGTTTGTGCCGAAATCAAGCTTAAGTGGACCGGGACCACGCGGCCGAAGAGCTACCTGGCAACACCATCCAATGTGCCCCGCGTGGACCCGGGTCCGCTTGAAGCATTGCCTCTGCACTCTCGCCTTCACCAAGTACAAGAGGCACGCACCTCACCAGCCCCTGATTATCTGCTCCTTCCTCTTGGTCTTGGCTAGCTGGACAAACTTCCGACCTTCCTGTCTATATTGTCCTTTATCAAGACGACATCGCAGTCAATCGCCATGAGTCTGAGCGACTGGATGGCTCTCCGCAGGCTGATCCGGGAGAATATGGGCAGAGCATCAGATTTCTTAGCCTTGTCCTTTGCGGTGATAATGCCATAAGTCACAGCAAACTTTGTGTCATCAACCGGAGTTCTCTGATCGGGTTGAAGCAGATTTTTCAACTTATCTCTAGCGTCCCCGTTAAGACGTAAGAGCTCGACTGAGTTCGTGCCCTGATTGAAAAGGTGGCTAAGCGATGCCGACCGGGTCGAGATCTTGATGTGTATCAGATTAGCTGTACCGCGATTCACTGTATAAAGGTCGCATGGTTCTACTGCACTCTGCCCCTCCGGTGAGATGTTCGTCTTGTCTAAACATACATAGTCGGTATTGGATGTAGCAACTGACTCATTGTAGCTGTCCTCCCACTTTTCGTCGCATTCCTGCAGGACAGAGTGCTCCTTAAAGTAAGGGTCAAGATTCTCCTTCAATTGGCGGATGTAGTCTTGTTCGATGCGATACCAGCTGCCATCGCATAGGTGGTAATGGCTGCCGCTGTGTACGCAATCGAACAACATGCACTGATAGATTGAAAAGCTCTCCCTTGTATTGTTATTCTCGTCCTTGATATTCATCCGGTGGTGCTTCATATGGCAGAGCTCCACATCATCAATGCTGCGTGAGCTTAGAAACTGACGGTAGTGGCCAATGAAGACGCTATCGTAAGTCTTTCGAGAACCGTGCGCACCACTATACGCAATATGGAAAGCGCTCTCGTGGTCCAAGATCTCGGGAATGGTAAGCACTAGGTCTATCGACTCCTCTCGAAATGCCTCAAGAAGCCGAGCGTCAAGTTGCTGAATGGTGGACGGATCCTTGATTGGGGTGATGTTTTGGATGTTGGGGAAGGCTGTCTTGAAGTCATCCCTCTCGTAGATCTCAAGCAACTTGGAACATAGGTTGCTGATTTCTGATGCCGCTACACTAGAGCTGATTCGGATGTTGCTCGCGCCCGTGACATACCGAAAATACGATTGGAATTCCGAGCGGACAGCCCCGGTCAACCGCTTAACAATAGATTCATCGCTGTTGATGTCAAAGAAGGTCAAATCGGACGCGACCGGGCTTTGGATCCTTTCCCGCTTGGCGTCTTCGGGTTGAAAAATATCGGTAACCCTAATCTTGTCGGGGTCTATCGCGTTGAGTGTTGCACGTAGTCCGAAGTCGTATTCATAGGCTTCATTCTTAAGATTGTGATGGGTATGCCCGAATGTAAGTGAAACGCACTTGCCATTGATAGGAAGGAAGACAATTGCGCCCTTTAACACCTGCCGAAGGTCGCGATTGATGCCCCAGTATGTTTTCCACCAAGGGTCAGTAGGCGTGTTGTCAGCTAGGTAAAGTGTCGCTCCCGCTGGTAGGTTTTCGACATCGGTGAGTGGCTCGCCCAGCGAGTGCTCGTCCTTTAAAGCATTCCGTGCATCGTAGCCGGTCTTCAGAAGGTATACTGAAAATTTCCTACTCTTTGCCATCGGCTTGCCTTCGATTGTTATCATCCTTCATCCTACTGCAGAACGACCAAGCTCATCCGACGAAAACCGCGGCGAAGTTTTCGTCGGGTGGAGCGCCTGGTTAGGCGCTGTTTATGAAAGACTACCCTCATTTATCCAATGCTCTTCAGTGATGATCACAAGGGGCACACCTTCTTCTCGATATTGCAAGGCTTTTTCTATTTTTCTGCCATATGTTTCATGCGCCCAGCTATCGGTAACGTAAGTACCAAGTATCAGATAATTAAGTTTCTTTGTTACCCCTTTTGCATTTACTCCGCCAAGTGACTCGATTGCCGCCTGACATTGTTTTCTCGTGCCATATATACAAGTGCCTGTAAAAAGAAATTCCATGCCTTCAAATGTCACAGACGGGAGTGGGTAGTCTACTGGAAGGGATGTTGTTTTTGCCAATTCACCTATTTCAGATGGTTCACCATTAATTTTGTGAAGGATACTGAGTAACTCAGCAGATTCATCTGGATCTAAGACTCCATCCTCCAGCATATAACAAACTTTATTTAATAGATTCATTATTACTGGATTGTCTGTATTTTGACGGGCTTGAATTAGCCAGATTAATAGGAATTCGGCTTCTGATTGATCCACTCTACCGTCAGCCACAAGACCTTTACTTATCCCTATTAGTGTATCTATTTGTCTATCGTCGATACTTTTTCGATTAAACCTGGTAAACAAATCCATCAAAATCCTCCATTTTTCTTGCGCCGAACGTCCAAGCTCACCCGACGCAGACCGCGTCGCGGTACGGGGTCGGGTGGAGCGCCGAGTTAGCTGGGTTCGGACTAGTTCGCGCCAAAGAGCATGTCCTCGAGTTCAGGTTTACTTGGCACACGACCCATGTCAATAATCTTGAAAAGCACCTCCCGAACGAGAGTGAATGTGTGCAACAGGTGATCTGATTCATGTGATGGCTTTCCATGCGCAGCGGCCGATCGCTTGTCATACAGTTTCGTAATTTCTCTCTGCCGCTTGGCGCGCTTTGCCCCTGGCACTTCAAGAAATGATGCTATAAGCGCTGAAACCCTGAACCGTAGTTCTGCTTTTGCAGGAGAGAACAGGGTTTCCAAAGCACTCCAAAGGGAAATTAGTGACAATGCATGGTTCTCTATGAACTGCCCACAGTCGATTGCTTCGACTGCAAAATCAAACTCTGGACTACTTTCCCTAAGTTTATGGGTAGTTTTCCACCGCTCCCTTACCCAAGATACGGCAGCCAGATCGACTCTCCCTCCGACCACACCGAGTGGGAAATGGCGCCGCTGTACTTCGTACGGAAAAAGCGTTGCGGCTGCATCTGGAGTTTCGGCTAGCGTATCGAACGGGTAATTTGCGAATACCGGCAGTGTGATTGCAGGATTGACGCCGAGCCTCAGAAGGAATAGTAAGGTCCTGGCAACCGCAATCTTCGATCCGAAATCGGATTCGATACGAGCAGGTATGTGTAGCTCCGCACTCACATCAAAACTAAATCCACCGGATGCACTTTTCCACGGACCTGGATGGTGCTTTCCTGGCGGAGCCGGTTTGAATGCCATCATGAAGGTAGCAAATAGGTGAGCGAAGGTTCTTTGAAGAAGAATGCCTTCCCCGAGCTCATAGGACTCCTCGACTAGTTCAATGCCGGATAGCCCCGCGTGTACGTCACTTCCAAATAGTGTGCTCATAGGCTTCGATGCAGCTAACGGGCTAATCAGCCGCGCGGTTTTTTGCGTCGGCTGAATTAGCGAGGTTATCTTGTGTATTTCAAATGATTTCTCAAAATATCGTACGCACTTGATAAAACTACAAGCCTGCAGCTACTGCTACCTAGATCGCAAAGCCAAATCTCTTTCATCCCGGTTGCTTGTCGCACGCAGGGGTATGTAACTTGAAAGAATATAGCGTCCATCGGTTCTTGGTTTGCAGCTTTCAGGCTCATTCGCTCTACAAGTTGGCTTTCAGGGCATAGAATGGATATTTGCGACATAAGGTTGTCTTGTGTCTTGACATAGTCTGTTTGGCAGAAAAGAACATCAGCCTCTTTCTTCTCTGCTGCAAAAACCTGTGGCACCATGGGCTTCCCGTTCCGCGAACTAATTCTTTCCTCAAACAACCAGGACCGAAGGTCAATCTCTTCTTTGGGATCAAATAGAATCGGGCCATTGTACCGGGGATGCTTATTACCGAATTGTTGCCCGCTTTGAACCTTAGCCTCAACTGTAAATCTTTCTTGATTAAGCTTTACCTCAAAGTCTGGCGTAGGGGCGCTGCTCTCGGGAATGAGCATCACATTTCCACCGAAGTATTTCTCAATCAGAAATATTGCTGTAATTTCGAATTGAGCAGATCTAAAGTCTCGGTGTCTTTCCCATGCCTTGCCGATCTTAAGAGACAATGGTGCCTCTGAGCATAGTTTCCGAAGAATTTCCCGGGTATCGCCAAGTCGTTCTCTGTTCAAAAGAAAATATTCAAGCTCAGCCCAAAAAGGATAATCAATACATTCTGTCCTGTCGAATAGAAACGTGTCCTTTGGGGAAGGGGTTTCGGCGATTAGCTTCGCGATGTTCGGGTATAACGAACTGATTTCTTCCATGGCATTTCATCTCAAAAGATAACTTTATATTCGACGTCTCAATTGAAGCCGCGAAAAACCTCGATTTGGCTGCCTATTGGATTTAGGTGGCTGATGTGTCGTATAAACCGATCCTGAGGGGATCTAGGCTTCAAATTTGACGCAATCGGATCTTGA
>NZ_AULM01000057.1 GCF_000422285.1 Desulfatiglans anilini DSM 4660 | reverse complement strand
AGGGCCTCTTGCAGAAACACAACTCCGATGGAGGAGTCATGACAAGATAAAGATAAAAAGGAACGCCGCTTTACGGGGCCTTGGCTCCGACGAGCTCCACGCAGGGCCCATTCTCGCCAAGGCCCCGTAAAGCGGCGTCGATTAAACAGGAGCTTTTCAGAACTTTTCACTTGACAAGAGCCCGTTTCATAACAGTTTCCATCCGGAAATGGTCTTTTTGGCCAATCTCGGCGTCAATCTGCACGTTTGCTTGTGCGGCGACCTGCAGGTCGCCTCCGCACAAACGCTTGATTTCCTTGATATTGGCCAAAAATCCTCATTTCCGGATTGGAAACTGAGTTCTACCGCGAAATCATTTCCGGATGGATACTAGATAACCGATAAGGACATAGGGAGAATCGCGAACGGGTTGAAGGATACTGGAGACGTGGTGCCGAAAAAAATACCTCATTATTTATACAAACAGAATCTATTTAGCGATACAACCCGGAATACATCTCGAAGGGGGGAAAAAGCCAGACTCTCTGGTAAAATCAATATCAACAACTTTAAAAACAACCTTCTTATAGTTATATACATATCAATATCAAATGATTTTTTTAATAGTGTTGCACTCATATCGGGTATTTTTCTTACATGTATTTTTGCCGCAACTAAAAGTTTTTCTATGATATCTTTTTTTATTTCGCAATGGGACACGGAATCTATACGATTTGTTTTAATAAAATAATTATAAATATACATTAACATTTCAACAGCTTCTTTTATTTCAACTTTATTGCATAAACGCTTTTCAATAAAAAAATTAAAAAAACGATCCAGAGATCTTTTAGACACTTCTCCATTGATATAAACATGGATGTTCTCTTCAAAGGATTTTTTCAACATAACACTTTGCATTTTTGCATATTTTTGACAAATGCTTTGTTCATGAACACGATAACGCAGATGTATTTCGGGAATATTCATTAATCTCGAGATCTTGGACATGCGGAGCCAGAGATCTCGATCTTCGATGTAGTTTGCCCCCTCCCTGTAATAGCCTGATTTTTCCAACACCGCCTTACGCATCGCGACTGTTGGATGGCTGATGGGTGACCCGAACAGTAGGCCCCAGATCGTGCTCATCGGCTGGGTGGGCAATGCCCCCACACCCGCATCCTTCCCTTCTCCCGAAAACCGTTCGAACCAAGTCCCCAGAGCACCCACTTCAGGGTGTTTGTCAAGAAAGCGAATCTGGCGCTCGAAGCGTCTCGGCAAACTGATGTCATCCGCATCCATCCTGAACAGCAAAGGCCCCTGAGCCAGGCGGCACCCCCTGTTCAAGGCTCGTATCACCCCGCTGTTTTTCTGGTGGCAGACTTTGATGCGATCATCCATGGTACGGTATTCCTCCAGGATATCACCGCTGCCATCCGTCGAGCCGTCATCGATGATGATGAATTCGAAATCGCAAAAAGTCTGGTTGAGGATGCTTTCCACGGCCTCGGCAAGGTATGAGCCAGCGTTATAGACGGGCATGACAACACTTACAGGCCTTGGTTTTCTCATGTTAGGCCAGCACCCTTCTTCAAGCCTGCCAAGGTCAACAGGCCGAGCCGTCGACCTCCCGACAATGCGAGGCAAACGATTGATTTGCCTAACAAGTTTGTACCCTGGGCATGAGCGCCTGCACATCAAAAGCGCTAAGGCCCGCCCTGATCACCTCAAACAATCCCGAAAACCAGCAATAAATGATTTCACAATGATTTAAAAGTGTTGATTACACGAAAAACAAAACCGAGGCAAAGGAATACCATCAGAAAAGCCTTTCTCTCCTCTCCGATTCTTTCGATGAAAGATTCTGATGTGGTCCTGAAGATACACCTTGTCACCGGAGGCCTTCTGGTATATGCAATGCTGATTGCATTCTGCTGATCCTATAGATGACGCTTTCGGATATACCATGAAAAAGGACGTATCTTTCTGTCAGAACAGTGCAGCGCAACAGGTGCTCTACTCCCCTACAGAAAAGGGGCAACCCTCTTTACCTCTTGGAAAATTTACACTTCAAGATCTTTGACCAGGTGATGACGACTGATCCCAGGCCCTCAAGCGGTGCACTGGCCGGCTATCCGGAACAGGGCATAACGAGTTTCATTCAACCTAAACACGAAGGAAACTCGCGTTGCTCCGAATTCATGTGAATTATGCCTCTTTTCAAACTGGAGCTTTTTTTGGAACGTAAAGAGACAACTATATCCGGTTTCATGATCGTGAAGAATGTCGTAATCCAGGGCTATCCCTTCCTCGAGGCGATAGCGGCTGCCCTACCTGTCTGCGATGAGTTTCTAGTCTCCGATGGATACTCGACCGACGAAACATGGCCAATCTTGAAGGCCCTACGGAAAAAACATCCCGACAAGCTGAAGCTGTTTCGGGACGCTTGGCCTGGGCCTGAACTCGCTGTACGCGGCGGCATTCTGGCCAAAATGACCAATATCTTGAAGGAACGGTGCCGTGGTCAATACTGCCTGAACCTTCAGGCGAACGAGGTTCTACATGAATCATGCGTTGATGAGGTCAAAGCTCTGCCGATATTGTATCCCCGGGCAGAGATTTTTTCCCTACCGTTTTCCACCATTATGGGAATGCATTTTGTCTGGATGACCGATTTCCGAAAAAGGCTTTTCAGGAACTTACCCTCCATCCTATCAAAGGGAGACGCCTATGACGTAGGATATGACCTTAGGACTCTCCTCCGCAGCCCAAGGGGAATCTTCCGGCGACTGCGGAATACCAGAGGCCAACCCTGCTACTTATCGAAGCCGGTTTACCGTTACCGCGCGTTGTTTCCCGACAATTACCTTGCCAAAACCGCGGCTCTTAAAGACAGAACTTACCTCTGGCACAAGGAAGACAGCTTTGCTCAAAAGGCTGCGCAACGAACGTTATCGGGAGGTCGAGGCCCCGACGCCTTCTGGGAAATGATGCGGACTTTTTTTTCTTGTGACTATCATAAAAATCTCCCCCCAGGCATCAGGTTAGCGGAAGTGATCCCCCACGGTACCGGCGGCCCTGTTAACGGATGTCCCGCAATAATGAAACACTTCATGCATAAAGACCATTACGATATTCAAGACAGCGCCAAGGCCCTCAACCTCGATGTCCTTTCAGACGAGGCTGGTTTTCCCTCAGAAAGCAGATAAAAGGCATCTATCCCTTGCGTTCTGTTCATTCCCTTTCATCACTTTCCATCTGTTAAATCAAACACCGGATAGTACTTGAGTTGATTAGGGAAAATTGGTTACCGAAAATTTAAGGCGCGATGTCTTGCATAAGCCATTAATTTTAGCTGTGAGTGAGATACTGACTTCCAATTCGAACTAAAATATAGGACAAATTGATCAATATGTCCGAATTTTTCCTCGAACCGATGACTGCCATTTCATAAAACGTATACCATAATAAAATTGATTAAAACATTTTTTTGTACAAATCGTGAATACTAAGAATATAATTCGAATCAATATTTTTGGACTAAATGCATTAGCGTTAAGCGAATTTATAAAAGCGCTTAAGGCCTTATTATATTTGGAAGCTACAAGCAAATGACACCCGACACTGATATAAACATTACTGTATGCCGTTGGCTTTAAATTTATATATTTTATGGAGATACCTGAATCTGCAAAAGCTTTATCGAGCACATGAATTCTGGTTTCGAGAATTTTATCGAAAAATGGCGACGTGTTTTTAGTAATATTACCAGAATGACTTCTGAAAAAGGCCAAAATCTGATCGTTGAACTTAAATTTACAATGCTTGGCGATTCGCAGCCACATGTCCCAATCTTCATTTCCATACAGCGATGTATCATAGCGTCCAGCAAGTGCAAAACAGCCACGTCGTGCGACTACGGTGATGTTGCAGGTGAAATCTTCAAAGAGTATGCTTTTCAGGCTATCACCTGTGAAATGCATTGCTTTTCCTCTAACCTCTCTCATTCTGTTTCCGGTCTCGTCGATCTGCTGTGCCTTTGCGTATACAACGCCAATGTCCGTTTCTTTTTCAAGGATGGCGACCTGACTTGCCAGCATCTGAGGCAGCCAGACATCATCGGAATCCAACCGCGCAATATACTGACCGGAAGCAACTTGAAGGCCATGATTCATAGCCGCACTGATTCCCGAGTGCCGCTGTCTTAGATAATGAAGGCGCGAATCGCTGAAAGACGCAATCAGATCAGCAGAACGGTCCGTTGATCCGTCGTCAATCACTATGAGCTCAAAATCCTTATAAATTTGTTGCAGCACACTCTCGATGGCCTGGCACACGTACCTTTCACGGTTGTAGACAGGCATGATAACAGAGACCTTCATCCGCCCCTCGATTGTCTCAGTCTATTCAAAACCCTCTATTCCCGATGCCGCTGCGCGGCACAGGCGGTCTAAAGCCAAACTTCATCCTACGCGATTGCCTGGAGTCTTGGTATCATACAGTTCAATTCACTGCAATCCAGAACTCGCTCAGATTGGCATGCTCGAAATAGAACTTGAGCTCGCTGGCGGGCTGGGCCGGGAGAGAAACATGCGTCAATCTGCCAACGAGCAGGTCATTCAAGGATGAAACCTTCGTCAACGTGTCTTTCAGATCCCTGCATCCGCCATGTCCGCCCTGTCGGCGACGGTGAGAGTGGCCAAGGTGGGGTCTTCTGCACTCGGAGTGACGAGGTCGATTCGAATGACAGTGTTCATGTGTTCAATCGCCCGTGGATTTTCCTCCTTTGCTTCTGCATATGACAAGCATCTCCGTATCTATGTAATGCAATTTAGAACTGTCACTTAAAAAAATTGTAAGAATAAAAAGGATATAGTTTTATTTATGGTATGATGCAAGAATCTAGACGGACAATACTGATTGTTACTTGAGTATGTCTTTTACGGCTGCAATCAATTTTTCTTCATCAGGAATGTAAAAGCGCTCGAGCGGCGGACTGGCGGGTACCGGTATATCCGGACCGGTCACTCGCCGCAACGGGGCCTTCAGGCTTTCAAACGCCTCTTCCATGGCCAGAGCCGCTACTTCACCTGCAAAGCCGCCGGTGCGCGTGGCCTCGTGCAATACGACCAGGCGGCCGGTCTTGCGAATAGAACCCAGGACCGTGTCCTTGTCCAGGGGCACCAGGGTGCGCAGATCGACGATCTCTATCTCGATGCCCTCACGGGCTAGCTGATCGGCTGCCTTCATGGCCACACCCAGCATCTTGGACCATGTAGCCACGGTGACATCCTTCCCCTGCCGCTTGACATCGGCCTTGCCGATAGGGATCAGGTACTCCTCTTCAGGTACCGCTCCAGGAACAAAATAAAGCATTATGTCTTCGATGAAAATAACGGGATTGGGATCCCTGATGGCGGACTTGAGAAGCCCTTTGGCATCTGCGGCCGTAGCGGGCATGACCACCTTCAACCCCGGGGAATGCGCCACCCATGCTTCGAGGTTGTGGGAGTGTTGGCAGCCGGCACCGATTCCGGCGCCGCTTTTCATGCGCACCACCAGCGGAAAGGATGATTTCCCGCCGGACAGGTAGCGAAGCTTGGCCGCGTGATTGACGATCATATCCGAAGCCAAGGTAAAGAACGGATTGAACATGATTTCCACCACAGGCCTCAATCCGGCTACTGAGGCGCCGACCGCCAATCCTGCGATGGCTGCCTCTGAAACCGGGGTGTCCTTCACCCGCCCCGGGCCGAATTCTTTGAGCAACCCAGCGGTCGGAAGCATCGGGCTGTGATGGATGCCCGTTCCGATGCCCTCGCCCGCCAAAAAAACATCAGGATCCCGGAACATTTCTTCCCTCAAGGCCTGATTGATAGCCTGTCCCATTCCTAATTGCTGCATGCTGCGCTCCTTTCATCCGGGTTTAGGCAAAAACATCCTGGAGGGCTTCGTGGGGTTCCGGATAGGGGCTCTCCTCGGCAAAGAGGATCGCATCCTTCACAATGGCATCCATGCGGCTCTCCATTTCCCCCAGTTCATCCGGGCTTATGAGCCCCTCGGCGAGCAATTCATCGCGCAGTTTCGGAATGGGGCACATTTCCTGCCACACCTCGATCTCATCCTTGGGCTGATAGAGTTGGAGGTCGCTTTCGCCATGCCCGCGCCACCGGTAGGTCTTATATTCGATGAGCGTCGGTCCCTCGCCGGCAACCGCACGCGCCCTGGCTTCCACAGCCGATGTATATACCGCCAGCGCATCGTTGCCATCCACCACGACCCCGGGAATAGCGTAACCGGCCGCCCGCTCCGCAATATTGCGCACCTTGGTATGTTCTTCATAGCGCTGCGCGCCTGCGTAAAGATTGTTTTCACACACAAACAGGACTGGAAGGGACCAGAGGCTCGCAAGGTTTACGGCTTCGTGAAAAGAGCCCTCGTTGGTCGCGCCGTCGCCGATGAAGCAGACGGTGACGTTTTTTTCCTTTCGGTACTGCTGGGCAAAGGCCCTGCCAACCGCTATGGGCGGCCCACCGCCCACAACGGTTGTCGTGCAGGGCGCGTTTATTTCTGGAACCGCGAGATGCAGCGTGCCGCTTTTCCCCTTGTTGCAACCGGTTTTTTTGCCGTAAATTTCGGCCATCAGCAGTTTGGGGTCGGCCCCCTTGGCCAGCAGGTGGCTGTGGCTGCGGTGATTGGTGATAATGACATCTTCCATTTCAAGTGCGGCGCACACCCCTGTGCCCACCGCCTCCTGCCCCGTGCACAGAATCATCATCCCCGGGATTTTATTTTCGATCTTACAGAGCTCCGTCAGCGCCTCCTCGAACTTGCGGGAAAGCAGCAACGATCGGAGCATCTCCAGCTTTTTCTGCTTCGATATCTGCATTTGGCCTCCTCTTGTGGTTGAAGTTTACCTTTGGAACTAACGGTTCAGCTCAACCCCCCTTAAAAACCTCATGCATATTCAGCCCTGCAAGGTCTTCCGGCTCTCGCTAGATGGGTAGCCAGGTTTAGGGCGGAACGCTTTTCCCGGTTTGATGTTATTGTAAGACACTCTGAGGTGAACCCCGAGAACGGTACCATGTTTTCAGCGATTTTAGGTGTAAAAGATCCCATGTTATCTGTATAGTTCATCCGCCATATTTCATTGCTTTTGATAACAAAGCACAGAAAATGGCAGCATAACATTGTTCACAACTTTTATCCTGATTCCCACCTTCGAATACCAGGAGGTCCAGAATGTGGTTGTTCACAGTCGATGGTTTTTTCAGTGTGGTGAAAGACAACTACTGCAGCGACGCCGAACTCATGGTCAGAGCCCGGGTGCGCGAGGATCTGGAGCGATTCTGTAAACGGATGGCCATCGACCCAGGCGGAATTCTGGAACTGCCCGAGGCCGATTACCGCTTCAGGATCAAGGTCCGTCGTGGCCGTTGGGTCGCCTATGCGGGCTCCATGGCCTATGAGATTGAATATTCCAATTTCAAGAACACGGTTGATGATCACCGTCGCCATATGGCTTATATGGAGTGCTGGCGGGCCCTTCACGACTGGCAAGAGGCCCAAACGGAAAACAAAGCATGAGGGAGAATCAATGGAGACCAGATTCTCAGATAACCTTGCGGGGACTGGGCTGGGGGGTGGCATTGCGGCTGTGCCGAATTGTGTTGGGGTAGTTATTGAGGTGAACCCCAAGTACGGGACCAGTTTTCGAGAGATTTAAGGTGTAAGAACTCCAATTTCACTCCGACTGTTCGTTAGTCGGGGCTTGGCCTCGCCTCGCGGAGCCTTGCGGAGTTCAGGCGAGGCGTGGCCAAGCCGGCTGCGGCTTAACGTACCCCAGCCGATCACGCTGCCATCCTGAGGAGCGGGGTTTGGTAGTAGACCTCTGCCGGGGTCCGGCCATTCACAGCCCCTGGTGCGGTCGGCGGATGTTGTAGAACTCGAAGTAGGCCCGAAGGCCGTCGATCAGGTCCGCTACCGTCTCGTATTCCCTGATGTAAATGTCCTCCTACTTCAGCGAGCGACATAGACGTTCGACCATGATATTGTCTGCCGCACGCCCTTTGCCGTCCATGCTGATGGTGATTCCGTGGTCGCTTAGCACCCCGGTAAAAGCGGCTCCGGTATACTGCAATCCCTGGTCCGTGTTGAAAATCCCCGGCTTCGAATACCGTCTCAGGGCCCGCTCGAGGCTGCACACGCAGAAGCTCTCATCCAGGGTGACCGACCCTTCCCAGGATATAACGTAGCGGCTGTACTAGTCCATCACAACCGTCAGATACACAAATCCGCCCCGAAGAAGATCATCAGAAGCATGCGGGAAACCATCCCCAAGAGGCCTGGAATGAAGCAGGAGACAATTCCCACCGCCGCCACGATGACTCCAAAGAGAACCGATACTGCCGATATCTGTATGTCCCCGAAAGGGGTCTTTCCCATGGATAGGATCTGGGGGCAAATACGACGAGTATCATGCCGAAAAGAGCGTTTTCATAGTAAGGGAGAATACCTGCGTATACAGGAAACAGGAGAAGGCCCAGGATAAGCATGGCCATTCCCGCAAACAGAAGGACAACGACCTCAAGGGAAAGGTCGGCCGGTTTTAAAAGCCTGGATTGCGCCATCTGCTTCGGCCTTCTCCCGCTCTTGACCACCATCGGATTTTCGTTGGGCAGCTGTGTGTTGCTCGTTTTAGGCTTCATAATGCTGATGCCCTTTGCAGAGGCAGCAGCGGTCATAGCGGCCCGAATACAGGTAGCACATGACCTCCATGGCTTCCTCATCGGTATACGCTTTCAGCTCATAGACATTTGTCACTCGGTTGGAATTGATGCTGTACGCACCCCCGAGCACCCGTACAACAGGGATCTCCGCCCACGGATCGTCAACGGACGATGCCAACCTTACCCCTGCGGTGGCCGGTTCCCACGTGTGATATACTGTCGGGCTGTCGTAGTAAATGAGGCTCATGTTGGTGATACCGGATTTTCCGCCCATCTGGTATTTATGCAAAAGACAGCCGCCCTGCTCCTCGACGCCCGGCACTTTGCCCGCCTGCATGACATCCATGCTCGGGTCATTGTATTTGCCGATCTCCAACTCTACGTCCACAAGCCTGACGTCATGGCGCTCGATAAATGCGTGCGCGCTATCCTCGATCCTCTCTACCACGATCTTGTCGCAGAGCTTCTTGGGAAGTCCGGAGCCTTCGCGGCCAGAAAACGCACCCATCAACGCCCCTGGGCCACTGAGCTGCAGACTGAAAAAGTAAATGCCCACCTGTTCACCGTACCTGGCAATGACACCGAGCCCGCCTTCCATGTACCAGGGGGCGAATGTCGGCTCCTTGATATTCACGATGTAGATGTATCCGAGAGGGGTTTCGGGAGAGGCCAGTGCCAGCGGCGGGGGAAGAAGCTTCGCCACGCCTGCATCGGTCTCAAAAAACACATAGACGCCTTCCTCATTGTTCATCGCGGCGCCCTTCATGAAAAGACTAAACTTCTCTCGCGAGATGAAATAACTTCCGCTTTTCATCATGCTCATCCTTTCTGCCTGAATCTGATGGTATGCATCAAACGGGCTTGTCTGGCAGCACGTCGCCGACATCGCATCAGGCATCCGGTCCCGGCGCGACGAGAATCACCCGGCAAAATCGTTACACGCACCCACCTTCATATGGCCTTGAAATCCCCGGCCTTTCTGGCCTTCGCCACACCTAGCAAATATGTGGTCAACGCTGCGTCCGCGGTCGGCATGTAGGCAGCCGCCAGTGCCATGTTAACACAACCGCTCCGATCGTCTTCGGTGACAAAAATGACACGTTTGTTCTCTGACGCGCCCTTGAGGACCGCCGCCGCGCATTCCTCCGGCGTGATGGCATTTGAAGGGGCCCCGGCAGCCCAGATTGCAGTGGCCACGGTGCCGGGGATGACAGTGGAAAACCGGATGCCGTCGTCCCAGTATTCAAAGCGGAGAGAGTTGGTCATGCCCAGCAATGCCGCTTTTGTGGCCGCATACATGCTCTGCAGGGGGAAATTGACAAAGGCAACGCCGGAGGCGGTATTCAGGATATGGCCGTTTTTCTGGGCCTTCATATAGGGGAGGGCCGCGCGGACGCCGTAAAGGGCCCCATAGAAGTTGATGGCGAAGGCTTTTGCCCAGTCCTCGTTGCCCAGGTCATCGAAAGCGCCTCCCAGACCCAGCCCGGCATTGTTGAACAGCAGGTCCAGCCTGCCGCCGCCAAATGCCGCCGCTCTGTCCACCATGGCTTTGACGCTCTCCTCCCGGGTCACATCTGTCCGCACTCCCTTCACCTTCCCGGGATACTGCGCGCTGAGGCGCTCCACGTGTTTCGCCAGATTGGCCTCATTGATGTCGGCCAGGGTCATAGCCTTGGCCCCCATCTCAAGCATGGCCTCCACCAGCGCCAGCCCGATCCCCGAGGCCCCGCCTGTAACTGCCGCAACCTTCCCTTCATAGTAATCTGTCATCGCTTCATCCTCCTTATCTCTCCCCCCAGAACCAGCCCTTGTCCCCGTTAAAAATATGCGGGGTCAGCGGCAACGCATCTTCCAGCCATGACAAATGGAAGAACCTGTTTGGACCTTACGGTCCTATTCAAATACAAAGGCTTTGCCGTATCCCGCTGCCGTGGCCTCGAGTATCCGAGCGCCCCTCTCTGCATCCCCGATTACGCGGACATTCTCAAAACCCCTGCAAAAGGCATCCACAACATCTTTTCTCGGCCTCACACCCATCGCCAGCACGATGGTTTCTCCTTTGACATCCAGATGGCTTCCGTCAGCGGTTTTTTCGAGCAAAACCCCGTCAGGGTTGACGCGAAGCAGCTTATGCCCCGGCAACAGGACAGCACCGCCTTTGATAATGCGACCCATGACGTCCATGAGTATCGAGGGATATACCCCCGGACCTATGCTGTCGAGCATCTCCACGATCGTCACCTGATGACCCGCCGATATCAATACTTCTGCGGTTTCGAGGCCTGTCATGCCAGAACCGATGACCACGCAGTCGCCCTTTGCGATAGCCCTCCCGAGAAGCACATCCTCCGCAGTTACCACATGGTTGCCCTCTATTATACCCGGGATGTGAGGAATGATCGGTGACGCTCCGCAGGCCACGAACACGCCATAGGGGTTCAGAGCCTTGACCTTATCCACGTCGGCCTCGGTATTGAGCCTCACCTCGATATGGCTTTGCTCCACCAAGGCGATCAGGGAATCCACCAGACGCGTGATCTTTTCCTTACCCTCGCCCTTGTCCGCCACATTCAACGTGCCCCCGAGCCTCTCCCCTCGATCGAAGAGGACCACGCGAAATCCCCTCCTGTCAAGGAGGAGACCGGCCTCGATTCCCGCAGGCCCTCCGCCCACCAAGGCGATCGTACGTCCGTTCCCGTTCATCTTCGGATGCTCATACTCCCTCTCCCGTCCTGTGCGCGGGTTCACCGCACACTTGATGTGATGCAGCCGGTCCAGTTCGCCGAAACAGGCCAGGCATCCGATGCACTTTCGTATCTCGTCCGCACGCCCTGAAAAGGCCTTGCCGCACCACTCAGGATCCGCCAAATGGCCCCGGGCAACCCCTGCGATATCGACGGCGCCCTCCCTGAGGAGTGCTTCCGCCACATGGGGCTCTTTGATGTTGCACACGCCGATGACCGGGATTTTCACATGCTTCTTGATCTCGGCCGGCATGTATTTCTTCCATCCCTGTTCATAGGTACCCGGCTCAACGCATGCCGGTACAGGGCTTTCGTATATGCCGCAGCTGACATCGATGCAGTCCGCGCCGGCCCTTTCAAGCGCCCTGGCGATTTCCACGCCGTCCGGTAGGGCGACCCCGTCATCGAGGAATTCTTCTGCGCTGATGCGCACGCATAGGGGGAAGAACGGTCCGCAGCGACTCCGAATCCCCGCCATGATCTCCACAACGATGCGCATCCGGTTTTCAAAACTGCCTCCGTATTTATCGGTTCGCTTGTTGGTATGGGGAGAGAGGAACTCGCCCAGAAGATACCCATGGGCGCAGTGAAGTTCGATCCCATCAATCCCTGCCATCTGGGCAAGCATGGCGCCGGACACGAACCGCTCCACGATCTCCTCGCATTCTCTGGTCGTAAGCGCCCTCGGCATTTCCCTGGTGACCCTGCACATGACCTCGGATGGCCCAACGCAGGGTTCGCCGAGCATCGCCTGGTGGGCCTCCCTTCCCGGATGCTGAAGCTGGACGAAGATCTTGGCGTCATATTTATGGATCGTATTCGCCAGCCTTTCCATCCCGACGGCATCCGAAAACGTGCGAAGGGCGAGCTGGTTGGGCATCCCCGCTCCATGGCCGTCCATGACCCGCGTGATCTCCGTGATGATGAGGCCTATGCCGCCCCTTGCCCTCTCTTCATAGAAGGCAATAATATCACCGGTTACACCCCCTCCAGGGGCCCCAAGGTTGGTCCCCATAGCCGTCATGGCGACCCGATTTTTCAACGTAAGCCGGCCGATGGCGACAGGGCTGTTCAATAATTCATACATTTTTGTACCCCCTCCATTGCCTGGTTGATCCCATCACCGCCTGCCCGTCGATGCGGGGCAGGCGCCATTCAGATCAGAACAATACGACAAATCGTGCCGTGAATATGTGGGCTGCGTCAAGGTCGGGACTTTGCCCCGGCGTGGGGATAAAGGTGTCGGCCAGTTCCGCTGCGAGGGTCCAGAAGATACTCGGCGTCTTGAAGACAAAGGTCGTCTGATACGCGGCCTGGGGCATCCATTCGCTGGCCCTCAGGTCTTTCGAATCGGACTTCACATCGTGGTAGAGAAAGCCGCCTGGCCCCGGAAGGTCGTTCAGGCTGGACCACGCCATACCCAAACTGATGGTATCGTAAGACCATCCGGGCACCAGACCGACCCCGTTGAATCCAGCACCCATATAGTCGTTCACCATCACTGAATCCGCACCTGTGTGGGCATATTGAAAATACCCGATGAGCCCGGAATCTGGATAGGGGATGGCCTTACGGGGTTCGCCCTCCCACACCACCGTGCGTACGGGTCCGTAAACGGCGGTTCATATAGCAGTAACCAACCTGGTACACTGATTCCTGAATCCGTGAGCGAATTACTTATAAAGTCATGACTTCCGCCGGAGCGCAAAATAAAAATTCATCTTGTGCGATTTAATCTTTAACCGAGAAAGGATGTTATGGACGGATTCGATTCTTTTGGAATGGCATGACCGGCTCCTTTCGTTCTTGCCGCTATACCATGATCAATCACTCTATTCCTATCTTTACAAAATAATAGTCCTCATAATAGTCGATTCCGACGACAGGAAGGCCTCCGGCCACTTGGTCAAGCTGTTGATCGGAAAGTTCTCCGCCCTTGGGATGAAACCTCTTTACCATCGCTTTCTTGAATTCATCGACGCTGACGTTATATCCCATTTTTTTGGCAATCCCAAGGAAGTCAGCTTCTGACTCGGCCTTCTTGAGCTCCCCGCGAAGCGATTCATCCGACTGGAGCTTTGCAACGAGCGCTTCTGCACTGCCAATAGCCATAACCCACCTCCTGACTCAAATGGGGACCCTATTCAAGCCTAAATTGCACCTGCCTCACCAATCCACCACACTTCCGCGACATCACGGAAGGAACCAAGAGCTATTTACACCAGAATTATATAAAATCAATTTGATATAAATTAAAATGCATTGATTTATTATATTTATCATTTTTTATATAGATTGCGTATTTTATAGTGCAAAATGTCCATAGCATCAAGAGAAAAAAGCCCGATCATCCATAATTATGAAGTCCAAGGACAACCTGGCGTTGATCGATAGCCAGAGCCACACCTACTTCATTACCACCTACTCGACCTATTTCGCCGAACACCTCGCAGGGATCGACCCAAAGCATTTTGCGATCTTGGACACCCCGAAGAACCGAAGGCTGAAGGCCAGCAAACGTTCCGAGGACCTGCTTTGTGCTTTTCGCACCAATATGGAAATCTGGGGGCGCGAGTGTACCGTCATCGTGACCTTTAATCCCGTTACCCGCCGCAAAAAGCTCTATGACATGACCAAAAAGCTTGACCGTATCCGGACTGAACTCCTTGCATTCCGCCAGAAGTACCGCGCCCGGGAACCTCAATGGCGAAATGCTGAAGCCATAACCAACCGGTATCGGAAGCTATGCGAGGAATTGCACATCAGCCATAAGTTTTACACCCTTACGTGCACCGATCAGACCATGAGCTTCCGGAAAAACACGGCTGAAATCGAGGCGGCATAAGCCCTTTTGGGCAAGAACCTGATCGTAACGGATCGGTCTGACTGGAGTAATGAAGCCATCGTCATGGCTTCCCTGGACCGATACCGCATAGAGCAGCAGTTTCGCGTGAACAAGGCTCAGTGTCATGTCAGGGTCAACCCCATGTTTCACTGGACCGATGTTGGTTGGCAGAATATGCTGTCGGGAAGGGGCCGTATTTTTCACAAACGCTTGACTAGAGGGGGTCGGATGTCGAATTATTCTGGCTTTGGGAATAGGGCGGAAGCGGTCATAGAAAACAATTGGGGTAAAGGATGTAGCAGCACCCTTTACCCCGAAAAACATGTGAGTAAAACTCACAACCCGTGCTCTATTGATAATATTTGTCGGGGTATGCGTCAAGAGCCTTTTCAGGCTGGGTCGAAAATATCTCTGGCCCAGACCGCCATCCTGCCCAAAATGCGAAGGGAAACTGTGGGGACATGGATATAGCACGGCCTGCTTTGACGGGTACGGGGAACCTGCCGAGATTCCGAGG
>NZ_AULM01000056.1 GCF_000422285.1 Desulfatiglans anilini DSM 4660 | reverse complement strand
AAGGGAGAGGTGGGCACAGTCATTGGCGGGATGAAACGCATGCAGCCCGCCAACGACGCCGCAAAAGAGTCCATACGCAAAACCATTCATTACCTCGAAACCAACAAGAATCGCTTCAATTACCATGGGGCACGCCGCGGCGGCTACGCCATTGGCAGCGGAGGCATCGAGTCCGCGAACAAGTTCATCTGCCACGTCCGGATCAAACGAAGCGGGGCATGGTGGCTGGTCTCAAACTGCAACAATATGCTCAAGCTCCGGTGCGCGCTGGTCAATGGTACCTTCGAACACCTCTTCGACAATCATAAGACAAGGGAAAAGGCTAAACGTCTTTCTAGAAATGCGTAATGCACCCGCGTCGGAGGTACCCACCTATTCCGGGTATTTGATTTGGTGTAGGATTCGATCAGAGTGGGAAACCGGAGCGTTGATGCTCTTTGAAGTTTGAGATTGGCGGCAGTGAGCCGGATGGGAGGTTATACTTTTGCGGAAGCACCCTGGCAGGCATCCGTTTTGAGCAACGGCTGCCAGCGATCAGGGAGCAGTTCCCGCAATTGGCTGACAGGATGGTGCATGATCCGGCGAAGCATATCGTCGAAGTACTCCCAGGGGTTGATATCGCGGGCCTTGCAGGACTGGATCAGACTCAAGAAAAGCGCCGTGGCCCTTGCCCCGCGCTCGCTCCCTGCAAAGAGCCAGTTCCTGCGTCCTAAGCAGAGAGGACGAATGGCCTTTTCCGCCGTGTTGTTGTCGGGCTTCAGCCAGCCGTTTTCGAGGTATCGCTTCAGGGCCTCTCTCTGGTTCAAGGTGTAGTCAATGGCCTTTCGCAGGGGCTCAGAGGGAATGGTCGCCGTTTTCAGTTCCTCGAGCCGGGCGAAGATCCCCTCGATGACCGGCGCAGCATGGATCTGTCTCGCATTGGAACGCTCAACCGGGTCAAGATCAATGCATTCTTTCTCAATCAGATACAGTTTAGCGATGCGGGCTATGATCTCTGTCGCTTCCTGCGGACGAGAGGATACCGCTTCATCGAACTTTCTGCGGGCATGAACCCAGCAGGCTACTTCGATGATTCCGTCTTGACGGAACAGTTCATCGTAGCCGCTGTAGGCGTCGGCATGCGCATAGCCCTGGTAGCCGGCCAGGAAATTCAAGGGCCTTTGCTTGCTTCGATCCAGGGAAAACTCGAAAACGACCAACGGGGGATCCGGTCCGCCGCGGACATAGACCCAGAGCCGGGCCTTTTTCACCTTCCCGCTGCCCTTGACCTGAAGCGGAATGATGGAATCGTCCGTAAAGAGGACGTCGGTTTCGAGCACGGCCCCTCTGAGCACATCTTCAAGGACCTTGACCGCCTCGTAAGTTTGCATGATCCAGCTGCTCTGGGTGGCCCGGGGGATGTCGACCCCCTCCCGCTCGAAGATCCCGTCCTGACGGTAAAGAGGCAGGTGGTCGGCGAACTTGCTGACAATGATGTAGGAAAGGAGCCCCACATCGGCCTTGCACCGCTCGATCGGATGGTCGGGCATGGGGGCGGTCAGCAGGCCCACCTCGGCTGTGCTGTCCGGGGAGACGTACTTGGGGCGTTTGTACACGTTGACGATCAGCTTGCCGGGACGGTACTCCAGCTTCTCGGAAACCTCGAAACCGATCTGCTTGAGGGGCTCGCCCGTTTCGGGACAGATCTTTTTCTCTTCGGGGATGTCCAGGAGGATCTCGACCCGTTCGAGGTGCTCAGGAATCGGCAGCCGGCCCGGATGGTTCCGTTTCGAGGTCTTCGGTTTGGCTTTCAGGGGCAGGCTGCTCTCGGGCAGTTCCACCAGGGGCTCACGGACACAAGGCTGATCGGATACTTCCATCAGCAGGGAATCGAACATGAGCTGATCGGGGTGGCTTTTTTCGGAACGCCGTCCATAGACCCGGCGGATGAGTTTCTCGACCTGATCCTGGAGCATGCGCAGGGACAGTTCCCTGGAACGGAGCTGTTTGGTCAGTTCCTGGATCTGAAGTTCCTGCTTTTGGATGAGCGCGATGGCTTCTGGCAAGGTCGATACCATGCCACGATATAAAGCATAAAATAAATCATTTGTCAATATTTATCTTTGTTAAACATAGCGTTTGCTTACTTTTTTTCGTGTAACCCCTTCAAGCAGGAGCATCAGTTGCCGGCGGTCAATCCGCCCGTCCAAGGCGGCCCGCTGGGGGAGGCTGAAACGCCCCCGTTCGAGCCGTTTCATCCATATGGCCAGGCCGTCACCCTCAAAATAGAGAATCTTGACCATGGTGCGCCGGCGGTTACAGAAGACAAACAGAGAGCCTGAAAGAGGATCGGCTCGGAGCTCGGAGCGGATCAAACCGCACAGTCCGTCAAAAGACCGGCGCATGTCGCAGGCAGACCGGTACAGATAAATATGGGTGACAGCGCTCAGGGCAAGCATGCGCCCTGACTGATTCTGGTAAGAGTTTCGATGATCGAAAGGAGCGTCGGCGGGTGGAACCCTTGGGGCACTTCAACCCATAGCTGGTCTCCCACATGGATCCGGATCGGGGTGTTCACTTCATTCTTAGCGGGAACCAGCTCAATAAATGCTCCGGGTTTCTGCTGGTGCCGAACGCCGGCTTTCAAGCGGCGGCGCCAGACATAAAACTGATAGATGCTGATTTTACGCTCGGCGCAGAAGGCTTTGATGGTCTGCCCACTCGCAGCCTGCGCCTGCATGATCCTGCTCCAATGCACCCGGCGATCTACTTGTGTCACGGGAAATCCTCCTCTGTATCTGATATGGCGGCGCTCCAGCCGCACGGCTCAGAAAGGGAAGATACCCGAGATCCGCTTGATTAAAAAGATGGGGGCTCTGACGCTTACCAATAATCTATCGCATGGTGTGTCTCATTTTCATTGACACATTCCGACTTCCACCAGTTGGAGCAGCGCGCCGATACACACCTGTTCATATCGGTGCTGGCCTACCACATCCTGCACGTCATTGAACATAAGCTGCGCCAGTGTGGCGACCATCGTTCATGGCTCACTGTCCGAGATATCCTCTCGACCCACCAACGCCTGACCATCGAGTTCAATGTCAAAGAACAGGATACGGTCCACCGCAAGCATCTGCGTCTCTGTAGCAGAGCTGAACCCGAACATCAGGAAATCTATCAGCACCTGCGACTAAAGGACGTCCCCATGCCGAAAAAAATCGTGACCGTAAAATAAGTAGTGACGATAAAATCGACTAACATGCTGAAATATCAGCTTTTAGAAAAAATGGCAAACTTGGGTTAAGGGAAAATGCACCCCCTGTGATCGGCTATTGCGCCAGGCCAAGCCTGGATCGAGAGGAAAGGAGGAATCCGATGCCTTCTTGAAACTTGAGAACGAAACCCAGTGGGTGAAAGCCCCACACGGCCAAAGCCTAGCCAGCAGGCCGCAAAGCGAGTCTTGGGCGGGGAAGGGTAACCCAGCCGCCAAGCGTAGACAGCGAGTGCGCGAGCTGTGTAATTGAGCCACGAAATCACGAGTTTGTAGGGCCAACGATGTTATCTGAATCGGATGGCAGCATCGGCTATATCGATAACGGCGAGATACAGCCGGCCTACCGGGGTCGTAGAGCAGGGCGAGCGTACAAGGGTTTCCCGGGAACCTGGGAGATCCTGCCGTCTCCTTTCGTAACACTCCCGGGAGGGTACCGGGCAAACAAACCCTGGCCCTCGCGGGGCGGCACGGAGCACTGCGGGGGAGCAAATAAGACCGTGCCGGAAGGTACCGCCGAGCGTAAGGAAAACGAAGTGAGGCGGGACGAGCGGCAGGAAGTCGGAGCATCCTGGTAGTACCTGCGAAGTTGGGGAACCAGTCCGAGGGACCCAACGGAGGGAAGCGGGATGTCGGGTCATGGAAACGTCCAAGGGAAAGACAGCAAACATGTCGAAGTTTGATCATGTCTCAACGAAACAAAGACGTATAGCGGAAATGGCGAAAGAGGCTCCGGATATGGCAATGAACCTTTCCCACTATATGGATCTGGAGTGGTTAAGGGAAGCGTACCGCAGGACCCGCAAGGATGGTGCCCTCGGAATAGATGGACAGACAGCAAAGGACTATGGAGAAAGTCTGGAAGACAATCTCCGGAATCTGATGGACCAAGCGAAGTCTGGCAGGTACCGGGCGCCGGCTGTGAAGCGGGTACACATCCCGAAGGATGCAAAGGGCAAAGAAACACGCCCGATCGGGATCCCGACTTTTGAAGATAAGGTCCTTCAAAGGGCGGTGGCGATGGCTCTCGAACCAGTCTATGAGCAGGACTTCCTGGACTGCTCCTATGGATTCAGACCGGGTCGGTCTGCTCACCAGGCCATAAAGACAATCAGGGAAGGCCTGATGGAGATGGAAGGCGGGTATATCATTGATTTGGATATCCGCAAATACTTCGATACCATCGATCATAGTCAGTTGCAGGAGATTTTTCGCCGACGGGTACGCGATGGTGTGTTTGTGCGTCTCATCGGAAAGTGGCTGAATGCCGGCGTGATGGAGCAGCATCAGATCACGTATCCAGAAAGTGGGGTTCCACAGGGAGGAGTGATTTCCCCGTGCCTCAGCAACGTCTACCTTCACGAAGTGCTGGATAAATGGTTCGAGACAACGGTGAAGCCCCGCATGAGAGGGAAAGCCTTCATGGTGAGGTTCGCGGATGATGCCCTGCTGGTATTCGAATGCCAGGAGGATGCGGAACGCGTGATGGCGGTACTTCCGAAAAGATTCGGCAAGTATGGGCTGAAGCTCCACCCGGAAAAGACCCGAACACTGAATTTCCGGCGGCCACATGATGGAGACGGCGCAGGGAAAAAGGAGACATTCAACTTTCTTGGGTTTACACACTTCTGGGCAAAATCCCGGCGGGGCTTTTGGGTCATCAAGCGAAAGACAGCAAAAGACAGGTTGGCAAGGTCCCTTAAACGCTTATCGGTCTGGCTGCGCAGGGTGCGCCACTGGCCTATAGCAGAGCAGCATAAAATGCTGAGCACAAAGATGCGCGGGCACATTCAGTACTTCGGGATCAAGGGCAATACACCTGCCCTCAGCAGGTTTATCTTCCTGGCCCGAGAGATCTGGCACAAGTGGCTTGGTCGACGATCCCACAAGGCTAAACGGAGATGGGATTGGTTCAACGAATTAGCGAAGCGGTTTCCGCTTCCTAAACCCACCGTCGCCCACCAGTGCTGAGGTCGCGTAGCAAAACCATGACCTGAGGAGCCGGATGCGTCAGTCGCGCATGTCCGGATCTGTGGGAATCCCGGGTCGGAAACGGCCCGGGATCACCCGGCACTTTCGCAAGCTGGTGAACCGGCCGTTGCGCCTTGAGCACTTTCAGCGCCACCTTGGCCTTAAATTGCTTGGTGAATCTCCGTCGCTTCGTCATTGTTGTCGCCCTTTCTTAACATTCTGTCGCACAAAACACAACATGTTGCGCAAATTGCGACATGCCTTTTCTATAAATATATTCAAAATGTTACGAAATTTTTTAAATTTTGTTGCGAATAAATCGACACTTTAATTTTCGAGGGCCTATCCTTTGAAATGTTCAATAGATTCTTTTCTGGGCTGATCTGATAAGTAAGTATTTAGAATAATATACATTGTTATGAGATTTATCCCTTGAGTTGATAAGGTCATAAAAATGGCATGCATTCTGCATTAAATGGAACTCGCCAATCTCTTTTCAGGTTCAGGCACGAGCGTCTGAGTTTCCTGGGGATTGAGCCAATGGTGCGTTGGTATGTGTTGATATAATTGGCACATCACATGAACATGTTTTATTTAAGCGAAGAAGTACAAGGAGAAGGCGCATGAGTCTCAAATACGAATTGTCGAAATTTGTCGGAGCTGAAAATGTTTCGGATGATCGTGAGACCCTGGATCACTATTCAAAGGATGAAAGCCTCCACCCCCCAGGAAGGCCTGGATATGTAGTGTATCCGGAAAACACAGTTCAGGTTCAGGAAGTTGTTAAATTTTGCAATGCGCACGCTCTGCCTGTTATCCCATGCAGTTCGAGAGTTCATTTTCGAGGGAGCACCATTCCCAAACAGGGAGGGCTGATTCTAGACTTCCAAAAGATGAACCGGATTGTTTCCGTTAATGAACGTAACCGGTTTGTGATGATCGAGCCGGGCGTGACCTGGGGCCAGATTCAGTCAGTGTTGACTGATATAGAATTAATGGTGAGTCCTCCATTGTTGCCGCATCCAGAACAATCCGTGGTGACCACATTTCTGGAAAGAGAGCCTTTGGTCATTTCGCTTTTTGAATATAGTGAGCCTCTCATGAGCATGGAGGTGGTGTGGCCCGAAGGAAGCCTTTTTAGAACCGGATCAGCCAGCGCTCCGAATTTTCCGAAAACCTTTGTGGAGGGAACAAACCCCATGGGACCCGGCACGCTCGATTTCTTCCGCCTCCTTCAGGGTGCCCAGGGCACAATGGGGATTGTCACCTGGGCCATGGTAAAGATCGAGTATCTGGCCCGTGAAAGCATGCCCTTCTTCATGGCCTTTGACCAGGTGGAAAAGGCCATTGAGGTGCTGTACCAGATTCAAAGGAAGAAAATAGGTTATGAATGCCTTCTTATGAATCAACTGGACCTGGCCTGTATACTGGCGGGAAAAAAGGAGGATATCGAGGCTCTCAAGAGGACGCTACCCCCATGGACCCTAGTGATCATTTTGAGGAGTGCGAGGAGAAGACCGCATGAAAAATTCGCCTACGAAATAGATGCGCTGAAGGAAATACAGTCCCGGTTTTACGGAATGAAAATGGAATCTTCATTGGCAGGATTGCCGAAGTCCGGAACTTATCTGGCAGAGGCCTTGAGAAGGCCCTGTTCCCATGGCACTTATTGGAAGCATCGCTATCAAGGCAACTGTGAAGAATTATTTTTCATAGCAAAGATGAGCAAGGTGCCGGAATTTGTTGATGCCATGCTCACGGTTGCCGGTCGCAAAGACTTCCCGGTTTCAAAGGTGGGCTGTTATGTGCAGCCGATTGAAAACGGACGTGCCTGTCACCTGGAGTTTGATCTTTTCTATGATAAGAAGAATCGGGATCAAGTCGATATTGTGAAAGCTTTGGTCAAGGATGCGTCTGAAAGCCTTTTGATGCGAGGTGCCTTCTTTTCACGGCCTTTCGGTTCTATTTCTGATTTGGTATACAGCAGGGCAAGTGAATATACTGCTGCCCTCAAAAAGGTGAAAGGGATATTTGATCCCAACAACATCCTGAACCCCGGCAATCTTTGTTTTTAAAATCAGGAGGTTAATATAAATGAACATCAATTATGATTTGGCAAGATACGAATATGACATGGACAAGTGCGTGGGCTGCAAGGGTTGCGTATGGGTGGACCACATCTATATGCCAGGTGTGAGGTTCGGGATTAAATGTCCCAGTAACATCTATGATCCCTTCGACGCCTATGCCTATGTGGGCAGGAGCAAAATCGGTCTGGCATTTCTCGAAGGGAGGCTTGATTATTCGGATAAATTGCTGGATGTGATTTATAAGTGCAACCTCTGCGGCGCGTGCGACGCAGGATGCAAGAGGAATCTGGATCTGGAGCAGATTTCCGTGTTGGAGTCGTTGAGGGCTAGGTGTGTAGCGGATGGAAAAGGGCCTCTGCCTGCACACAAGAAAGTGGCCCAAAACATTAAAGAGCAGGGAAACCGATTTGGGGCTCCTCAAAAGAAGAGGCTTCAATGGCTACCCGATGGCGCGATTTCCTCCGGAGTGGATCTCGTGTATTTTCCAGGATGCGCGGCAAGCTATATTGAAAATGAGATTGCAAAAGGAACCATCGAGATTCTGAAGTTGAGCGGCAAGGCTTTTACCACCCTGGGAGACAAAGATCATTGCTGTGGACATCCTCTGACTGAAGTGGGCATGATCGATCAAGCCAAAAAAGTTGCCGAGGCGAATATTCAGGCTTTAAAGGACACAGGGGCAACGACGGTTTTGACGAGCTGTGCTGAATGTTACAAAACCTGGAAAGTGGATTATCCCAAACTTCTTGCCAAGTCCACACAAGATATGGATTACAAAGTATTGCATCTTTCCGAGCTGGTGGATGAGATGTTGGAAAGCGGTGAAATCCGCTTTACCAAAGAAGTGAAAATGAAAGTGACGTGGCATGACCCGTGCCATTTGGGCCGGCAGAGTGAGCCATGGACACATTGGGAAGGCGATCGGGGAAAGTATGGCATCATGGATCAGCCTAAAGTGTATAGGAGAGGTACAGGGGGGATCTATCAAGCCCCCCGCAATATTTTAAAGCGGATTCCAGGCCTGGAGACGATTGAAATGCCCAGGACAAGAGAGAATACCTTGTGCTGTGGAGCCGGCGGCGGTACAAGAGAGGCCTTTCCAGACTATACGAAATTTATCGGGGTGGAACGAATTGAAGAGGCCGAATCCATTTCAGTGGAAGCCATTGTGTCCGGATGTCCTTACTGCAAAGAGAATTTCTTGACAGCCGGACAATCCGCCCAAAAAAGTATGAAGGTTTTTGATCTTTCCGAACTTATACTTATGGCATTGAGATAGGAGGAGATGATGGCAATATCAAAAGAAGCATATGAGGCGATTAAATCTATCGTTGGTTCCAGCTATATCAGCGATGATCCGGTTGTGGCGGAAGCCTATTGCGGAGGCAGAATGGGTCATGGCAAAGATTTGGCCATCGACAGGGAAATGAACAAGCTGCCCGCTTGCGTTGTCATGCCCCTGACAACAAAAGAGGTGCAGGCCGTTGTCAAGGTGGCCAATCGTTATAAGATACCTTACCTTCCGGCAAGCACTTATTGGGTAACCCATTGCGCAGCCAAAAGGGACGACCAGATTATCATCGACTTAAAAAGGATGCAAACGCTTGATATTGACGAAAAAAACATGTCTGCCACGGTGGGATCCGGCGTCATCTATTCCCAATTGCAAGAAGAGGCGATGAAGCGGGGGTTGTATATCACCGTACCGGGAGGTGGCGCCCAGGCAGCAATAATTCCAAATCATTTGACCTGGGGGCTTTCTCCTTTGAACTACCGGAACGGCTTGCCTTGCAGGAGAATTCTGGGCACAGAGTGGGTTTTGCCAAACGGGGATATCCTGCGTCTTGGCTCGCTAAGTATGAGTGATGATCCGTTTTGGGGCGAAGGCATAGGTCCTGATCTGCGAGGCTTGTTACGGGGGTGGACCGGTTGGTTCGGTGCGTTGGGGATCGTGACCCGGATGACAGTAAAGCTTTTGCCGTTCCAGCCTGAACCGCTAGAGAAATTCGGAATCACCCCGGACACAACTCTCCTTTTACCGACAAATCGCATGAAGTGGTACAATTTCAGGATGCCGGACCGGAACTCCCTGGTTGAAGCTATGTATGAAATCGGTAGGTGCGAAATCGGGGCTGCAGCCACTAAGGTCCCCATTTTTTGGCGCTATATTGCCCGTTCAAAGTCAAAGGAGGACTTCTGGGAACAATGGGGAACAAAAGATGCTGAAAACGATGTGAAAAACGATCACGTCTTGAGGGTTTTGCTGATCGGGTATACCTCTGAAGCGCAACTTGCGTATGAAGAACGAGTCCTGACTGATATCGTTGTTGATAAATACAAAGGGCAAACAGGAAGGACCCGGCAGAGCGATGAGTCGTGGATCAAAAACGCAGATTCTGCTGGCATGTGGTGGATGACTGGTGGTTATGTATCGGTAGAAGTGACAGTGGACACTATCGACTGCGCTGTCAAGGGTGGAGAAGGCCTGGCCGAATTGAAACGTAGATATACGCCGCCGTTAATGGAAGATTATGGTGATCCTGGATGGTTTCAAATCAGCGAACTGGGACATAACGGCTATTTAGAATTTTTGTGCTATTATGATCCAGATGATGAGGACATCAAAAAGACCGACGCTTGGGTATATACCGAAGTACCCAAATACGATATTCAGAACGGACTTTTTAACGGTTTCAAGATTTACGAAAGTCCCCTAGAGCTCACAGGAAAAGCCTATGGACCAAATGTTAAGGATTGGATGATAAAGACTAAGGCTGTGTTTGATCCCGAAAACCTCTCAAATCCGCCGGTGCCTGCCGACGTGGACGAGATGGTGGAAAAGGCCGACTGGCTTGAAAAAACCTGGTAATAACACGAAGCCATCGATTCCCTGTGTATATTTTCAGAAAAAGACAAAAGGGCGCTACAACCGCATTTAATGCGGGAAGATTGTTTCGAAATACAAAGTGCAAGAGGCAGGCGCGGGCATTGCTACAACCCCGTGCGTATATGGCCGAAATCGGCAAGAATCGCAAGACATTACTCTCCAAATTAGCCGGGCATTGAAAAGCCGTCCACTAAAAACATTGTGATTTCAGGTCGAACTCGAAAACCAGCATTATATTTTCGACCTGGATGGCATTACGATTAGCAAAATAAAAAAGTGACTTGCTCATGATCTAGGCCAAGAGGAGGTGTCAGCCAAGGTTCGTTCAGCCGCCTTCAGACATCTCGATAGGAAAACAGTCTCATCCTGAGTAGCACCACCACGTTCGAAATGGATCAGGCGAAAATAGCTCCTAATTTAGGAGAAAAATATGTCTGTTAAAAATTTGTACGAGCTTTTTGAAGAGAATGCGGAAAAGTTTCCTAAAAAAACAGCGCTGGTATATCTAGGGCACAAAGTAAGTTTCAATCAATTAAGAGATTTTATCGAAGGCTTTGCTGCTGGTTTGTATACTCTAGGTTTGAGCAAAGCCAGCAAATGTATAATTTATCTCCCAAACATTCCGCAATGGATTATTAGCTGGCTTGCCCTGCAAAAGTTAGGTTCGGTAGCTGTCCCCATTCCTCATATTTACACGCCGTATGAGCTAAAATATATTTCAAATGATTGCGGGGCGGAAGCGATCATCTGTATGGATACTAACTTTGGCTATGTCACTGAAATCATGCCTGAAACAGGTTTAAAGAAAATAGTTACTACTACAATGGGAGACATGCTTCCTTGGTGGCAAAGGCTGATTGGCAAAGCCTTTGACAGGTTTCCAAGTGGAAAGATTGTGTCGGGGCATGACATTTTTCCTTTCAAACGTCTCTTAAAGGGCGGGGCGGCCTCGTTGCAACCCCTTATGATAAACGGCGGAGAAATATGTGAAATACTTTATACTTCCGGGACGACTGGGCATCCGAAAGGGGTCCCTATATCGTTATCCTTGTTTTTGGAAAATGGAATCGAGCATAGAAAGGTGAGTGAACCTTTAGTGCCGATGGGTGAGGGAATCGTACTTCAGGGGTCTCCACTTTATCATATTCTGGGCCAGGCATTTGGATTAGTACCATTATGCATGACTGGTGACACACTGATATTGAAACCTCGCGTTAATTTAGACGCTTATTTCGAAAGCATTCAAAAATATAAGGTATCGCTTATGTCGGGTGTACCTGCTTTATACCGAGCTATTCTTGAGCATGATAGATTAAATTTCTACGATTTGAGTTCTCTTCAATACTGTATGATTGGCGGCGATGTAGTGCCAGTGGAAGTTCTAGAAAGATGGGAAAAAAAATTTAAGAAAGTCTTAAGCGAATCTTATGGGACCACAGAGACGTGCGGTGGGGTGGCTATGATCAATGCTGCCGAAAAGGCGCCAAAAGGATCGACAGGAAAGGTGGTGCGAACAAAAGACGTCAGACTAGTAGATCCTAATACCTTGGATTCTGTTCCTGACGGGGAACCAGGAGAGCTTTTGGTCTCATCCAAACATATGGTGACATCCTATTGGAATAACCCGGATGAGACAAAAAAGTGCTTTGTGAATATAGAGGGTAAAATTTGGTATCGCACGGGGGATATAGTGCGGATAGATAAAGACGGCTGGGTATTTTTTACAGATCGATCTGGTGACATAATAAAACACAAAGGATACCGAGTGTCAGCATCGGAAATAGAACAAGTGCTGCAAGAACACCCGGCGGTGATGGCGTGCTGTGTTTCAGGCGTATCAGACCCACGCGTGGGAGAGAGGATCAAAGCTTTTGTGGTACTTAAAGAGAATGTAAAGGGAGTCAGCGGATATGATCTCATTGCCTATTGTAGGAAAAGACTTGCGTCATACAAGGTCCCAGGTTATATCGAATTTCGCGACACGCTCCCAAAGTCGAAGGTTGGAAAACTGCTTAGACGTGAATTGCGGGCGGAGGAAAAACGAAGGGTTGAAAATTAGTGAAAATAGTATAAAAGCGAAAAAATTTAACGTGTAAAAGTAAAAATTTGATGCAATTTAAATTTATAAAATATTTGCAGCACATTGCAAAAAAAATATATTTTTCAGTTTTTTTTAAAACCCAATGAAAGGAGAATAGCAATGAAAAAGTTTTCTATGTTTATCTCAATGTTTTTAGTAATTGCGTATTTGATCTTTACAGTAGGTTTTGCTAACGCGACTGAACCTATTGTACTAGCATGGCCAACGACACTGGACTTCCCGGAGGGTTACCAGGGAAGAGATGCTGCGATAATGGCTACTGAAGAGATAAACAGTCAGGGAGGCGTAAATGTTGGAGGAGAAAAACGGCTTCTTAAAATTGAGGCCATCAACACAAGAGGGGCTCTCCCAGGGGTCCCTGTTAATGATGCACTTATGGCCTACAAACAGATTATTACCAGTAAGCAGCCTACATTCATCGTAGGGGGCGCCTATCGATCTGAAGTTCTCCTAGCGGCTATGGACTATGTGTCCGAAAAAAAGCTAATCCATATATCTTCGTATGCTATGACTCCAGTGTATAACAGTAAAATTTTAGAAAATTATGATAAATACAAGTATTTTTTTCGAGTGCAAGCAACTGCTATAGATTTTGCGAAATTATATCCTCAGGTTCTCGAGTCCCTATCAAGTCAACATGGACTGAAGAGTGCACATCTAGTTGTCGAAGATGCCAACTGGTCAGTTGCAACGGGAAAATTCGTAGAAAAATGGCTAAATGAAAATAATTGGGAAGTCACTGGTTTTGATAAGTTCCCAATAGGTGCGACTGATTATTCATCTGCTCTTAATAAAATAAAAAAGAATAAAGCAGATGTTTTAGTGTATGCTTTTTCGACTCCGCAATCTGCTATGCTTATGAAACAGTGGCATACGATGAAGGTTCCCTGTCTTCCTGTGGGCTATCTGGGTGCTACCGTAGGTCAAAAAGCTTGGGAGGCTTATGATGGGAAATTAGAGTATGTAGTTTCTATACCAATGGCAATCGGACATATTCCAATAAAGGCATGGCCAAAATCAGTTGAGTTCTATGATTCTTATAAGAAAAGATGGGGTTATGGTATAGAGGGTGGAAATTGTGTGTCAACAAGTTATGATGCCGTATATGTAGTAGCGGATGCGATTAACCGCGCCAATTCACTTGACACTGAAAAATTGATTAAGACTCTGGAGGAAACCGATATAACAGGGGCTATTGGAAGAATTAGGTTTGGGAAAGATCACAATGTTATTTTTGGAGTGGATCCGCAAATTGCAGCTATCGGTTGCGCGTTCCAGTGGATTGCACCAGGTAAAATGGTTCCTGTATTTCCTGCTAGTATCTCCGAAATGAATATTGTGCTTCCTCCATGGTTTAAAGAGAAGTGACAGTCTAAGATATAGTAACATTGAATAGGCCTGTATGTGGAGATGAATGTATGGACGTTATAGTATATGGTCTGGTCAATTCGATGACACTTGCCCTTATGGCGGTAGGTTTTAGCTTTGTTTTTGGTATAAGCCAGATTTCCAATTTTGCCCATGGGGCGTTTTATGTATTGGGAAGCTTTATCGCATGGGGATTTTATTCTGTATTAGGATTACCGTATCCGCTAGTCGTGTTGTTTACTATAATCTCAAACGGTCTTCTTGGCGCTTTTCTATTTTGGGTAGTAATCTATCGTTTAAGAGGGCAACCTATATTGGAAGTTATTGCGAGCTTTTCGGCAGGAATAGCTATACTCGAGTTTTTCCGCTGGGTTGGTGGAACAGGGTATTTTTTCAACCTTCCTACATTTTTTTCTGGAAGTATTGATATCGGTGACGTGACAATAGATTACCAACGCTTGGCTATTTGCGCTGTGGCAATTCTTTCAGTAGGTTTTCTCACCGTTTTCATCCATCACACAAAAATTGGCTTGGCCTGCAGAGGAATGGCGCAGGACGAAGAAACGGCCCTTTGCTTCGGGATCGATTCTGATCAAGTGGCTATGATAAGTATGGCCATTGGAGCGGCTCTAGTAGCCGTTGCGACCATTACAATTACGCCTATCGGATTTATATCTATAGACGAGGGATATCAGGTTATTATATTATCTCTTGCTGTTTGTGTTGTTGGTGGTTTGGAAAGCATTTTTGGGGTCATGGTGGCTAGTCTTATTTTAGGGTTTTCTCAGACTATTGTTACAACTTACATTGCATCCAATTTGTTGATGATTGTTCCATTGCTTGCGATACTTATTGTTTTAGCGATAAAACCTTCTGGGCTGTTTGGCAAATTTAAGGAACTTGAAGAAAGAGTGTGAGGAAGTGAAAAATAGAAAAGAGCGAATAGATAGAGGAATCAAGGCGAGGACCGATGATGTCTATGCCGTCTCTGGTCCTAAAGAGATCAGCTATATTCTTTTCCCCAGAATGTTGCTTGTCCTAGGGTTGATTATATCTTCTATTCTTGCAAACGAATACTGGCAGGAGGTTATCGTTAGTGCCTGTTTAATTGGCCTTCTTGCAGTGAGCTGGACCTTGCTCACTTCAGTCGGCCTGGTTTCCCTGGCCTGAGTTCCGGCTCAGTAGGCACTTTTTGGCCTCCGAAGCCGGATTTTCCTAATAAAATCAAGGGGGGCATCTGAAAAACCGCAAAAACCTGTAGTAACACGACTTGATCGTTATCATATTGACATGCTATGTGGTATATGGTAACCACGTAGATATGTTTATTCGAACGACCAAACGCAAAAATCGAGACGGCTCCGTGGTCGAGTACCTCCAGCTCGCGCATAACGTTCGCCACCCTGAGACGCACAAACCGACCGCCCAGATCATTCATAATTTCGGGCGGGCTGACTTGATCGACCGTGATGCCATGATGCGCCTGTG
>NZ_AULM01000055.1 GCF_000422285.1 Desulfatiglans anilini DSM 4660 | reverse complement strand
AAGCGTAGTAACACGCGTTTTTTGGGCCTACGTCTAACCGTTCGGATTTAATGCCGTTTCCGGCTACCCTTTGACTACCCACCCGGAACCCAGGTGGAACCCAGTTGGGCTTTGCCTGCTTCGCGAGTGCCTCATGAGCAGTTAGCGGGGAGAGGTATACTCGACCCCGCTCTCCCTCAGCTACAATTGCCATTAGTCTGGCACCCATTCGCCCAGATTGACCTTCTTGCCTGATATGGTCATAGGTTAGCGGTGCCCCTGACATCAAACATAAAAATGCGCTTCTTTTTCCAGCTGTGGTCCCAGCCTTTGAGCTTTCGGGATTCTTCGGTTTTCCCACTTTCACTATAAAACGATATCCATTTCCCTCAATCACCGGTTCCACGTACGCCTCTTTGCCCTTCTTGGTGGAAAGCATGAAGGTGGAGGCAAGCGGCACATCCACGTGAGAAAAAGCCGGGTTCGGGCTCTTGACGGTGCGGGCCCAGAGCCAGGCGATCACCGTGAGCTTTTTCCCCACCAAAGGCTTCAGATCCGGTCGCTCCTTGGCCATCTCTGCCGTGATCTCGATCTTTGGGTAGAGATGCCCGATGCGCTTTTCGGCCTCATCCCGCATCCACTTTCCGTAGTAGCGGACGTCTTCAGCAAGGCCCTGAGCACCGCGCCACTCCCTCTTGAAAAGGGACTGATCTCTCTGCGCTTCAGGGTTAACAGGCGGCCGCCCGGCAAACTTCGGGGGGATCTCGATCATCGCCTTGTTGATCAAAACGGCCACAGGATTGAGGTCACTCGCATAGGCCTCGAGGCCCAACCGCTGCGCCTCGAGAGGCAATGAGCCACCTCCCGCAAAGGGATCGTGGAAGGCGGGGAGTTTTTGCCGGTCGAAAAGTTCCTTTGCGCGTGGGTGATCGGCGTTTTCCGCGCAGGCGCGGCGCCAACTCTGCCAGATTTCATCACGGGCTTTCTGCAGCACTGCTTCGTTATTGGTGTTCTCCCATAGGACAAGGTCTTCGATGATTTTGAACAGCCTCAGACGCTCTTTCTCCTGGGCTTTCTCAGTCGGGAAGAGGTCGGGAAGGCCTGAAGGATCATCCACCATCTGGGCAAAAATCACGGCCCGGGCTGCTGCAAGAGGCCGACGGGCCCACCACAGATGCAGCGTGCTCGGGTGTCCATGGCGAATCGATTTCTCACGAGCACTGGCTTTGTTAATAGCATCCAGGGGGAGGGCTACTTCTATGAGTTTCTTCCTCGCACTGGAACTCATTACATTTCCTCCAGTTCGGAGGGAGTACCAACCACCGGGCGCGCTCCAGGAATCTGACTCACACAAATACAAAGAGGATCATTAGATGCCCTTCCACACTTTGCACAGGGTTGGTAATATAGCATTTCGTGCACCTGATAATCTGGTGGGCGGTGTCTTGTATCAAAGTATCTTGGATCATATTCGTATAGGCATTCACCCGGAATCAACCGAAGATTTTCTCGATCTGCCAAATTCGCTCGTATGCTCAGTGTACCGGTGCTAGACTGCTCTTTGACCAAGGTATCGATACCAAAAGAATCTTTCTGATGTTCATCGACATCCTCTTTACATGGGAATGCGAGACCAAACTCAAGGTTGTGGATCTCTTGCCGATCTTGATCCCTTGCGTTCAATGAACGTGCATGAGCTTCTAAGATCAAGTCGTCGTCTATTCTAATGTCTAATTCGAGTCGCTCATGGAATGGGCGTGCCATTCGATCTACCTTCACAGTAAGGTTGGAGAGGTGGATCCGTGGTTCATTGGGTAGCACTTTCTCGCTAGTGCTCCGTGGTTCACAAATCTGGAATTTGGCTACACCGTCGCGAGGATCCGTGCAATAAAGGTGGAACGTAGCCGATTGTACCTCCCCTTCCCTTGGCATTTCAGTCCCTACCTTAACAAGTGGAAGATAGGAATTTCGCGCCAAAGTAAGTTCAATATTTTTAGCCATCTGCAGGCCAGCCTCATCTGAAGCAATCCATGCTGCGCCTTCAGCAATGATCGTAGCTGTACTTTCAGGGACTTGGACACGCTCTGGGCCGAACCATTCGTGTAAACGTCGTCTTATCGCCGGCATATTGGACATACCCCCGGTAGCCAAGCACAGCGCTACCTGCTCTGGATCGAATCCAGCGTTTTTAAGAACACTCTCGATCCGCTTGAACCCTTTATCGATAAGCGGCGCAACGATTTTTTCAAGTTCTTCTTGGTTTAACGAGTAGTCGAAGTCCTCATCGTCGATACCTTTGAAAAAACTCCCGACGTAGACTTGTGAACGAGCCCTTGCAGAAAGGTCCATTTTGGCACGCTCGCAACGGTTTAATAGGCGAGCTTTAGCTCTTGAATACATGGTTACGGTGCTCTCGATTCCGCGCAAAGTACAGACCTTCTTTATGAGGCTGTTCATGATGCTCTCATCAAAAACATCTCCACCAACCTCCTCCGTTCCGTCGTTCATGATCTGCACAATTCTTCTGCCTAAAGTACGACAAAGTGTCAGATCGAGGGTCCCCCCACCCCAGTCGAACACTAGAATAAGTTTTCTATCATATCGACGAAGCATCGCCTGCAAGTCAGCGGTTCTAAAATACCCGTATAGCGCTGAGAGTGGTTCGTGCACAAACTGTTTAATATTCAGGCCTGCAAGTCGAAAAGCATCCCGCAGAGCACGTCGCTTGTAGCCCTCCATGTCCACAGGGATCGTTACCACTGCCCCGGAAATTTGGCCAAGATCTTGCCCTCGTCTACTAGCTCTTGCCTCATGTAAAACGTGCCGTACAACATCGGCCACAATGTCTACGGGGCTGCGTTCCACCCCCTCGATGAAAACACCGTCTCGCCCCAAAAACAGCTTTGGAGAACGTACTATGTTCCCTTGGACGCCTAATCCGGAATGTGAGAGGCGTTCCCTTGCTTCACGCCCGACTATTGTTTGCTTGCCTTCGTAACAGACTACAGATGGAATAGGCCGCTGCTCATCGTCAAGATAATTGATCGTCCCCTTCCCTCGGACGACAGATATCAGGCTGTTCGTCGTACCAAAATCGAAGCCAACGACGGTCATTTCAATTGTCCCCCTTTATGCGATTCACCTCTCTTTTCAATCCGTCTATTACTCGTTCAGCATGATCTAACATAACATGAACCTTTGGCGGGTCACGCCTTAATGCCTGAAGCCCCTCATCCAAAAGTAACAGTTCCTCTCTAAGACAGCGCAAGACACGACCTTTTAATGTCTCATGATCATTTCTCATGTGAGCCATTTCGTTCTCGTGAGATCGCTTTGTATTGACAATATTTTCAGACAGGACCTCTAATTGGTCCTTCGCAGTATCAAGCTGCTTCATTAGGCGGTTAAGATGAACCTCCAAATCTTTTGCGCGATTAGCAGCCTGTTCTTGAGCTATACGTGCATCTTCCATTTGCTGATTGCAATCTGCAACCTTTTTTTCCAGTACAGAAAACATTACCGCAACACCAGTAGTGTCAAGGGTGTTCATAAGCGCTTTCAGTATAGCCGAATCCGTCCGATGATGTCGTGCTAAGGGCCCCCAGACCCGGCTCTGTAATTGGGATAAAATCCATTCAAGAGAGACTCCTTTATTTTCTTTTAACCAGAGTAGAAAACAGTACAGTGCGTTTACCTGACACTGTTGAGATTTTTTTTTCTTCAGCGCCGCTGTCTCTTCTGGCCAAGGTAGGGATGTAAAATTTTGCGAAGTTAATGCTCGAACTGCATAGTCCTCATTTCCTCCATCTGGGTGATTTCCTAAAATCTCTGCGAGCGAGCGAGACGAGAATGCGGGATGCCTCCGGAGCACGTTACGTGAAAATTCATGAAGTTGCTTAGCTACAGACGGTGTATCAGAGAATTCCATGATAAGCAGCATCAGGTCACGTGTCCTTTCTAAAGTTTTATCAGATATCGCAAGCTGAAGCAGTCTATCGCACTCCTCAGGTTCCAGTTTAGGCCTAGACCGTATTAATCGTTTATCGGACTGGCTCAAATTAAGGCTTAACCTTTTCCTGGTATAGATGGCGCGGATCAAGTCGGCAAGGCTCTGAGGTTTCCCCTGCTTTGAGCCTTTGCTGCCGTCCTTGCTAGCTCTCAGACGTACCTCTTTGTCAGCGTCAGGCGATTCTTTCTCTTTTTCCTTTTGTCCGTGTTGTGGCTCCTGCGTATTGACCAGAGAATCCTTCCCGGTCTCTCTGACTTCGTCAGGTTTCCGACCTTCCGGAGGTGTCAAGCTGTCCCTCTTAAGCATTGTCCTCAATATCCTCCGATATTTTACTAATCAGAGCTTCTGCCCATCTCTCGAGAGAGGGCAAGTTTCTCACTGCCCGTGCGTGGCTCAATGCCCGCTCTAAATCCCCCGATAATACATATAATTCTCCCAGCAGGATATGTAGCTTTACTTTGTCGAACTCAGCTAAATCCCGGATCAAGAATGATTCGATTTCATCTGTTTCTTCTTTGAGATCCTTCAGTGGACGATTGCCCCAACGTAAGATTTGTTCTGTCTCCCAGTCAGTGACCAAAGTCTCAAGTGGGCTGAAAAACTCATTTCCAGCATTCTGCATCGCCGATTTATGATTGGGGGACTCTATCCAGAACGCGTAGCGATTTGCCACACGGCCTATGCGCGAAGCCCCTGATTTATTGGCAGCTTCTCGAAAATGGTTAAAATGAAAATCAACCATGCTTGTTATAGTGCGTGCGAGTGGCCGCTCATAAACAGACAAATTTTCAGCGGCCTTATTGAACCTGCTGATGTAGGCTTCATATTTTAAAGAAGAGTCAGAAGCCTTCTCTTTTGCTAATATCCCATATAAATAAGCGCAGAGCCCATCGCAATATCCTATGGCGGATTTAAATACATCGACTGTGAGGATAAACTCTTCTATCGCACGCGTGTCCAGACGACCTCCAATAGCCATTTTTCTGAATTGTTTTTCGATACCCTCTAAGTCGCTCTCTGAGGCTATGCGGATATCCAGCTCAAAATTGACGCGTACATCAGATTTGCTCAAGACTACCTTGCAGACATCGAAGGAAACATCTGCAATGAAACTTGGAAGACTTGATACCGAGATATCCCTCCCGTTAATCGTGGCACAATCACATCCCTCTACCCGCACGTCTTCCTGAGCTAGCCGACGCGTTATTCGTACAGGGTGCGTCCCTAATTCACGCCCACGCAAAAACATTACCGGCCTGCGTAAGGGGTGCGCCTCAAATCTATGCTTCCACAGGGCCTCTTTTGATAAATAGGTTTTTCCGCAATGCTCACAAGGATAAGATGGAGGCGAGGGGTCGACCGTGAAATCAAAATCTTCTGGCTCGTGAAACTCCATATAGCCTGTGTGCCAAAATCCCATGTGTTTATTCTCCTAAATTATCTCGAGAGACACCTTAAGAGCCCACGCTACGCTGGGTTTTCCATTGCCTCGTACTGAGAAACAGGACTCCAGTCTGGATAGCACGCCAGTCTCAGATTTGCTAGGATGTTTATAATTCTAAGGAATCTTTTTCTTCCCTTATCTATCCACAAGTAGCGAACATCAGGACGGTCGCGAGCCTCTCCCAATAAGCTCAGAGAGAACATAGTTCACGCTGGTCACGCCAAAATCCGGCTCCCGCTGGAAGGGGTTACGGACATAGTGGACCTGGTGGCTATCCCCATCCAGAAACTTCACGATGGCCAGGATATAGTCCTCAGGCTTATTGAGCGAGTAGAGGATCTCGTTCTTGGTGACGGTAACGGTCTGGGCCCCTGATATGCGGCCCTTCACCTCGATAAAACGGAGGCGACCGGTTCCTGGAATGCGGCTTTCGATATCGTATCCCAGCTTGTCGAACTCACGATCCACCGGATCGAATCCAAGGCTCCTTTCCACCTCCATAACGATTTCACGGGCCCGGGCCGCAGCAGCCTGAGTGTCCGGAGAGACTGGAGGTGAGGTTGCAGTTGTTCCCGCCATTTTTTCAAGCAGTCCTGAAGGCACCACGAGAAGCCCTCCGAGGACCACGGGCGGCAAGGGCGAGATCTGCCGTTCGAGGCGCAGATCTTCAAGGCGTTTTTGAAGCCGGGACTGGAGGACGTCCGCCCGCTTGCGGGCCTCGGCCGAATTCAGCCGGGCGTTGGGCTTCCCCGCCTGCTCCTGGAGCTTTAACTGTTCCGCACGGTGATCCCAGTAGGTGATCTCCTTGGCCAAGCGGTCTTTGACGGCAGCCTGGGTCTTGTCGACCAGGGCGATTCTGCGATCTCGGACCTCTTGGAGATGCTCCGGAATAACCTTTGAGACAGCGTGGCTGACCGCGGCTTTTTCGAGGTCTCGGTCGATCCAGGCGCATTCCGGGAGGGCCAGAAACGCATCGACCCCAGGCTCATTGTCCTTGAGCGGCCGGTAGTCCAGGTAGGGGGCATAGTGGAGGTGTCGCGGGTTTCCGCCGGAATCGATCTCGACATAAAGCACGCGCTTTGAAACCACCCTCCTGTCACCGGTGCGGGTTTGCCCTGCGTCCTGGATGGCATGCTCGAGGTAGAACAAAACCCTGGGGTCGGTGCCGGGATCGCGCTCATCCACCAGCACCGCTCCGCGTTTGAGGAGATCGCGCTGGCGCTCGAGGGTCAGATCGATGACCGAGTCTAGGAGCGGATGCCCGGGGCAAATGAAAGCCGCCAGGGGTTGGCCTTGCGGGGCAACCAGGGATTTCTCGAAGGCGATCCGCTCATAGCGGGGTAGCACCGGCTCTCCGATGCCGATCAAACGGTCGCGGTTTCTGACAGGGGCCGGCACGTGGGTGATCTCGTAGCGGCGGGGTTCGCGCTGTTTGGCACTGCCCCCGAGGCGCCGGAAGGCCTCGAGAAAAAAGGATTCGATGTAATGGGGTTGGAGGCGCCGCGCCTCGGCCCGCTCCATCTCCTCCCTGACGCGGTGGACGCGGCTTACGTCCATGGTGTCGTGGGCAAGGGCCTTTTCTTCGAGGAGGTTTTGAAGGTAGCCCCGGTCGAAGGCCTTTTCGACGACCTGGGTCAGCCGGGCCTTGACTTCGGGCTGCTCCCCATAGCGGATCGCCTCGATCAGCAGGTCGCGGAGCGGGCGGCCCTCGAATTGAAGCTTTCCGAGCACGTCGAAGACTTGACCCCCCAGGGCCTGACGGGCCTGGTCGAGCTTTTCGAGGAGCCTCCGGTAGACGTCGCCTTCCCGGGTCTCTTCCGCCACCAGGTTCCAGAGGTGGCAGACCTCCGTCTGGCCGATGCGGTGAATCCGGCCGAAGCGCTGCTCGATCCGGTTCGGGTTCCAGGGGAGGTCGTAGTTGACCATCAGGTGGGCGCGTTGGAGGTTGATGCCTTCCCCCGCTGCATCGGTGGCGAGGAGCACCTGCACCTTGGGGTCATGCCGGAAGGCTTCCTGCGTCTTGAGACGGTCCTCCCGGCCCATCCCGCCGTGAATCATCACAATGGCCTCGCTCCGGCCAAGGAGGGTGGCGACTCGGTTTCCGAGGTAACTGAGGGTGTCTCGGAACTCCGTAAAAATGACAAGTTTCTGATAGGGAGAGGAAAGAGGTTTTATTCGGGCGGCGCGCCCGTATGCTTCGGCCTTATCGGCAGCACGGTTTGCGATGGCGGCCGGGCTGAAGACCTCGCCAAGGAGGCTTGCCAGTTCACGCCATTTCCGGTCCTCACCGCTCCTCCGGACGGATTGCGCAAGGTCCTCCAGGCGCTTCAGGGTCTCGATCTCAGCCTTGAGTTCCACGATCGACCGGGCTGCTGTGGCCTGGTCCAGGACCTCCTCTTCGACGGCTGCCACCTCGCTGTCAGGGGCCTCATCCAGGTCTTGGACGTCATCCTCGTCCAGGGTGGGCGCGGTCGATGTGAGCATAGAAGCGACCACGGCGCCCCGTTGAATGACTTCGAGCTCCCTCAGGCGGCTTTCGAGCCGTTCTCGGCGCCGACGGAGGGACTGGTAGATGGCCTCCGGGGAAGAAGCCAGGCGCCGCTGCAGAATGGTGAGCGCAAACCCGACGGTCCCGGCCCGTTTGTCGTTTTCAAGAGCCTCGGCGCGGTTGAATTCTTCTCGGACGTATTCGGTGACCTCTTTATAAAGGATCGCCTCGGGGTCGGAGAGTCTGTAGGGGGCCGTGTAGGCGATCCGCTCAGGGAAAAGCGGGGTGCCGTCGAACTTTAAAAGCCCTTCTTTGACCATGCGGCGCATGAGGTCGGATACATCTGCCGTGTGGACCCCGTCCCGGAATCGGCCTTCGAATCGGTCCCCGTCAAGAAGCGCCATGAAGAGCTGGAAGTCCTCTTCTTTCCCGTTGTGCGGAGTGGCGGTCATCAGGAGGAAGTGCCGGGTCAGGGTAGACAAGAGCTGCCCGAGCTTGTAGCGCTTGATGTACTTGACCTCGCCGCCGAAGAAGGTCGCCGACATCTTGTGCGCTTCGTCGCAAACCACCAGGTCCCAGCGGCAATCAGGGGCTCGGAGTTTCTGCTGGACATCCTCGTTCCGAGAAAGTTTATCCAGCCGTGCGATGACGAGGTTCGTCTCGAGGAACCAGTTTCCCGTGCGGGCGGCTTCGAGCTTATCGTTGGTGAGGATCTCGAAAGGGAGATGAAAGCGGTGGTAAAGCTCGTCCTGCCATTGCTCGGCCAAGCTACCCGGGCAAACCACCAGGCAGCGTTGGAGGTCGCCCCTTGCGATCATCTCTTTCATTAAGAGGCCGGCCATGATGGTCTTGCCTGCGCCCGGATCGTCGGCCAGCAGGAAGCGAAGGGGCTGCCGGGGGAGCATGGCTTCATAGACGGCTGTTATCTGGTGCGGGAGAGGGTCGATGACCGAAGTATGGACAGCCAGCAGGGGATCGAAGAGATGGGCCAGACGGATCCGTTGGGCCTCGGAGACAAGCCGGAAGAGAGCACCGTCCCCGTCGAAGCTCCAGGGGCGGCCTTTTTCGACTACTTCGAGGCGGTCCTCGTCAAAGCGGTAAAGGAGTTCGTTTGCGACTTTGCCGGTGGGTGTTTTGTAGGTGAGCTCTATGGCCTCCGAGCCGTGCCAGGTGACACTGACGACAGTGACCAGGCCATCGGGGAGAATGCCCCTTAAGGCAGCGTTTGGCTGGAGATCTTCGAGTTTGCTCATTGGTCCACCACCTCACGCAATCTTGTTCATCGCCAGGGAGGACAACATACGGCAGCCCCGAAAAGAGCGTTTGAAATGTTTAAATTTCCTAAAGAGGCAATGTAGGGTGTAGAATCTTGATTTTGTTCTGTCTATGGACATCCGCTTTCTCACCTATACCGATTCGTCGGGATAGTCAATCAAGAAAGGCGCCTCACACGCAAAGCAAGCATTTTTTCTTCGAGCCGAGCCGGAGAAAATCATCAAGAGCATTTAATCAGCGAGCAGAGGAGAGGACAGATCGATCTCTGCCAAGGTGATCATATCGGCCAGTTTTGACGGATCCGGTCAAAGGCGAGGATATTATTTCCGTTGGGGTTGAAAAGATAGGTTTGTTGTAGCGGCAGGCAGCTGATCTCAAGAGGATATGAGGTTCTGAAAACTGGCGGAAAACCTTTGGAACTTATAAGAATATCATACCCGCAGAACACTCTGCGCGGCATCAGAGCAGGTTAGAGTCGACGTTCCTGCTAGACCCCTTGGCTATCTGTAGCCATCACAACACTGAGCGCGAAATTTATGCCGAATGCCTTGGCGAAGCAGCCGGCGAGGAAGTTTAAGGGAGAAATACAATTGGCGACAAGGTGGGATTAGCTGGAAAGCGGCGGGAAAGAGCGGGATGTTCAATGTTTACGTAGCAATTTGCGCATTTTCTTGTCGCAAGATTTTTACAGTGAGCCCATCAATATTGAAATGAAATCTGCGACAAAAAATTTTAACAATTTTATAGTAATGGGCAATCGCAGGTAAATGCAAGGAAACCGCGCGGGAGCGGCTTCCTTGCAAAATTGAGACAAGATGCGTTCTGCATATTAAGTCGCCCGACCTTATGAACATACTTTAGCAGAGAATTCTTGGAAATTTGAAATATTTTCAATCAATCCAACCCGGATGCCAGGTTTTAAAATTGCATTAAAGGAAACATATGCTGTCCCTTTTTCATGCGCACGTACAGCTGTCTCGTACTCATTAGCATTTAATATGCCTTTTGCAAATATAGCTTCTCCTTCCTGTAAAATAGAAAACGAAACTTCTCCGGAACGACGACCATCACTACCAACATCGCCGTTTAACGTTTCAACGGTTCCAATGAGTAACGTTTCCCCTTTTTCATCCTTTTTGGGGCGAAGGTAATTACCTATCTCTTCAATTGCCTTAAAATACTCTGCTTTAAACGCTGCTACAGTTGGGATATTTGGGAATGCATATTTCGGCATCGCAGCCCATGTTATATCAACGGTTATATCACTATTTTCCTTGGCTGCATGCATACGCAGAAGCGCATCGCAAAGATTCGAAGTGATTTCTGGCTTGGCGGTATCTTGTTCTAGCATACCATCAACCGTATCCTGCTCGATGCTTTTGACAAGTTTGTCGCATGCCCTCATGAGAAGCGCGGTAGCTTCGCGAGCAAACGGCCGTGCCTCTTGATATATAGGGGGTTCTATCATTTCATTCAATGGGCAGACAACCTTAACAACGTAGCTACCCACCTCCGTTTGCCCCAACTTGCAGACGCGGAGAAACTCTTCCGCCTCGGATCTGCTCATTCGTGGGTGATGCCTGATTTTATTGACGACAGAACAAGCAGACGCCATCAATGCTCGCTTAACACCTTCGATTAAGCCGGGCGCATCTGTCATTGGAAGCATCCCAGCTGCCGAGTTTTCACCGCCAATGCGAAAACGAACAGTGTCAGAGTTTGCGGTAAGCAGGCTATTTATGATCATATTTATGGGGAGATTTTCTACTTCCGACAACCGAAGAACAATTTCCAATAATGCATCGGTATAGGATGCGTCACGGTCCATAGGAATGATTAGTTGGCGTAACTCATCAGAGGGGTGCCTGAAAAGCCAAAGCCGACGCTTGGAACCTGATACCGCCTCCCAGCCACGAGACTTGGCATAATCACGGAGGGCCGTTGGAGGTATGCCCGCACATAGCTTCACTAAGTCTTTATCCGGCATACAGAAGCTCCTCTTCTCTCGAAAGCCGAGTCATTATCTCACGCAATCTATCCGGATGAAAATACTGATTTTCGGGCAGATAAATCGTCGTTCCGGATGTGTTTTCAGTGGGTGGCGCTCCTTTAAGGCTAACCCACCAAGCACATCGGCGAAGCGAAAGCTCCTCTTCACCACATTTTAACCATTCCAGCTGATTTTCTGGCAGAAATAGCACAACAAGGATTCTCGGCGGGGTAACCGTTTCACTGCGAAGCTTATCATAACGATCCACGCCATCTAGAAAATATGATATTTTATTATTATTGCGTTTAGGTTTCGAGATGGTAGCCTTAAGTTGGACATCTAGAGCTAAATCAGTGAATATTGAATCTTTAGCAAATCTCTCTTTTGCTCGGATGATTGCGTCTACCCCCATCTTGTCAGCTTGCCGTTCAGAAACTTGACATGACATGCCTGCTTGAGCAGCTACTGCGTGGAGATAGGCATAGCTCAACTCAGACTCAATCTCAATGGGTGGCAGCAGCGACATCCCTTGCCTCCTATCCGATTATCAATAATAAATTGATCAGTTTAAACATTAACCCTATGGTCGAATAGCTTCAGACAAAGCTTTCTTGCTCACCTATTTTTCTCCGTGCCTTGGAAGCTTCCCTAAAACTCGTACTCCCGCTCACAGGCGCGAGATAATCAAGTCGCTTGTCTTCCAGTATATCCCTTACGGTAATGATCTAGATTCGTGCTTGCTTTATACTCCACCAGCACTAGCTACAAAGCCTGCCACTGTCTATTCGATCAGCTTGTGATACGTGGGCCCCTTGGTGGTCGAGGAGGCCTTCTTGAACGTGGCATCAATGGCCAGCCGGGGGTACTCAAGCTGTTTACCGCCCAGCAACTCCTTGATGGTCAGAATTTGAACGCGATGGTAGCGCCTTCCCGGCAGGCTCTCTGGTTCATAAAACCCGTCTGTCGCCGCCTCTTCCCGCATGGGCTTTGTCGGCGCGGGTTGAGCGTGATGAATGCACCTATCACGGCCTTTTCCCTTTCCATGTCGCCTTTCAGCGTGGCGATCTGGCTCCTGGCTACGTGCCCGCCTTTTACCTCGACAATTATTTTCTTCGCGATAGCGCTCTTGTCATCGATAAAACGTATGTACCCGTCAATGCCACCTCAGCCACCTTGAGCTTACACGGCATCGCCTCAGCAGGTTATCTATTCAGGTTTCTCCTGATTCATGGCGCCGTCATACAGTTCAATGATGGAGATAATACGGTCGGAGTGTTTATAAATATCGGTGGGGTCATCAATCGGTATTCTGTTCTCCACCTTTTGTTGATCGAAAACTCCCAGGTATTTCTGCTTTGTGTTGAACCATAGCCGGCATATAGGCTTCCGATTGTTGTCATCAAGCAAGATCCCCATGTAGGTTTTGGTATCCCTGTGGGCGATTCGTCCAGGTGGGACAACACGACAGGCGATAGCTCTTACGATTCGGAACCCTTCAAGCTCTTCTTCTGTTGTGATTACCCCTTCTTTGCTGGCATCTCCATTATCCACAGCAGGCTCTTTATCCTCCTGAGGATCACTTTTTGATGACTTGGTTTCGCTTTGTAGAGCACTGCGGAGACGATCGCTGATTTTATCGCTGATGAATTGTGAAAATGCTTTGCTGACCAAGGGGGTGAATTGCTCACGCGCCGATGCCGTGAATCTGGCACCCGGATTTGTTTTGGAAAAAAAGAAACGGACAAATTCCTCGTCCGGACTCTCATATTGAGATGACAATGCTTTTATAATCTCTGATGTATATTTAAGTTCACTGGCAGTGCTAAGCATTTCTTCAAGGTCAAAGTCCTCTTTTGCGAGTTTTTTTATCTCCTCGAGGGCACCGGGGCGCGGATCTAACAGATCAAATTCGAGAAATGGCCTGTCGTCCATTTTGTTTGGTTCTTCAAGATCAGAAAAAAAGCGGCACTGCACCCCATTTGTAAGCATTGCGATCCGGGCTTTTGTAACCGAAAAATATCTGTAAAGCTGAGACATGCTTGCTTGCGATAAATCAGATGAGGCACACTTGCATTCAATAAGCATTATTACATCACCATCTCGCATGATGGCGTAATCGACCTTTTCACCTTTTTTTGTTCCAACATCGGCCACAAATTCCGGTATTACCTCCTGGGGGTTAAAGACGTCATATCCAAGAGCAGATATAAATGGCATTACGAGAGCATTCTTCGTAGCTTCTTCCGTTTGGAGGTGGTCTACCAATTTAGGAATTCTTTGAATCAGTGCTGCGATTTTTTCATCAAAGCTCATCTCTCAATCCCTCCGTTGCTTTTAAACCTCCAAAAAATCCCTCCACCCCCATACCACGCGGCCCACGTGATTAATTCTTTGATATCTCCTGTGTATGCCGTCTGTGGCGGATATTAAGGCCTTTCAATAAACTGAGAATGCTACTATTTCATAAGCAATACCGGAAATGGAAACATAGTGCCAGCATTGCTACGAAATCAATCAAAGTGTAACATAAAGAGTTTTTTCCTTCATTTCACCGTCAGAATCATTCCATCTTATTAGAAGCGCAAATTTCTGCCTTGATCCAAAACTGGGGGCTGCGATTAACTCCACTGACTGACCTGGTTCCATTAACTCCATTGGGAATTTATCCCGAATAATCTTTTCAGGGATTACATCATTGCCATCTGGAAACGATAGATCAACGTCCGACGCCGCAGATTTACCTTTGTTAAATATCTTGAGACGATATTTTTCATTGCCTAATCTGATAAAATTGGCTCCAAGATCAGCCAGCTTTATCTGCGCCGCTTCACGCTGTTCCTTTTCTAAGATCAGAGCATTCACCTTGCTCTGTAAATCAAGAAATGCAGATTCTTCTTTTTTCCAGCTATGCGCGCGAAGAGTAGCATATATCGAGAGTAAAAGCGCACCAGCTGATATAAAATCAGTCAAAGACACATTCATATTCATAATATTATCATTCAAATTTTATGTGCTTATTGCCTTTAAACGCGTTTCGTAGCATGGATTTCATTTCTTTTGCCAGATCATCTTTTACATCTTTGCTAATGTCATTTAAATGCTCTTGGATGTTTTCTGTATTTTCACGGATAAGTTCACCTTTTGTCATTTCACGACCGCAGCCTATACAGCGAACATATGCGTCTTCGGACTGAATAGCATCATCGAATTCAAATTGATCTCCTCCACATGTCGGACAATGTAGGCTAACCTTCCGATCGTACCCTTCTGGTCTCATAGCCCGCCTCCTTTGATTAATTAAAATGGCAATGAGCTATTCGGTCGGCAACTCCCTGGCGAACCAAATCACCTGGCCGATTATTCTCATTTCGCTGAGGTTGAGTTCGTAGGGCGGGTAAATGCCGCCCTGGTCACTTACGATCCTTATCTTATCAGGCGGTATGAAAAACAGGCGCTTAATCTGAAGCAGATCATCCCCGATGTTGATCGCAAAGATGTGGCCTGACCTTGGCTTCGTCCTTCCCCTGTCCACCATGACGAGATCCCAATCCTGCAACGTTGGATGCATGGAATCCCCTCGGACAAACATCAGGACCAGGTTTTCCTTGCAGGTCGCTACTTTGTGAAGCCAATCATTCCTGAAAGCGAGCTTTTTGTCAAAGTTTTCGCTTAGGACCACCGAACCGTTGCCGGCAGAAAGACGTGCCTCCGCCCTGGGGATAAACGAGAAAAGATCCACATCAAAATCCACGCCATGTCTACTTTCCGGCTCAAGCCACTCGGGCCCTTCACCAGAAAGAAGCCAATCTATGTTGATGCGAAAAATGTCTCTGATTTTTTGTAGCACGTCCCCCTTTGGAATAGCACCCTGTTCGTATCTCTGAACAGAGGTTATGTTCACCGAAAGCTTTTCGGCGAATTCCTTTTGAGAAAGCTCCCCCCTAACAGCTTTTATGCGATCACCAAAGTCCATACATCCTGCCAAAGCCTTAAAAATGAGGTTCCCGCTTCTGGGAACCAAACCAGGAACCAGCCTAGCTTAGAAATAATCCAATAAATACATTAAGTTCACATGAATATGACGTGCCTTTAAAAATAGCCAACTGGGAACCGCATTTTTAGGTTGACGACGCTATAAATGCGGTATATAACCGTAAAAAATCAACCACAGGAAAAACAACTCCTCGTCAAAGGGTTTCCTATGACTCCACTGAAGATCAAATACGAGCTCGCGAAGCGAGGGATCTCACAGAGGTCCCTGGCGAAGAAGTTAGAGGTCTCCGAAACGATGGTGTCGGAGGTGATCAGAGGGTTCCGGGTCAGTGACCGCGTCATGCGGGCTATCGCGGATGCAATCGAGCAGGATCACAGAATCGTCTTCCCCAGCTACTACATCAATGGGAAGCGGCGGTCGGTCTCTTAACTGATTACGGTTATTTCTTACCCCAATAATCGTTGGCGGTCAATGTCTAAGAATCCAAAAAGTTTAGACAAACAATTGAGCATCTTCGACCTGGTCAAGGACCTTTCGACCAGGCCTCGGGGGGCTGGAGGCGCCCTTAACGCGGCCAACCAACTCCGTGATGCCATGCGGCAGGCCATCAAATCCTGCCCCCTGTCCCGCCATCAGATTGCCGGAGAGATGAGCCACCATGCCGGCGAAACCATCACCAAAGAAATGATCGATTCTTGGACCCGGGAGCCTGACGAAGGTGACGGACGCTCCAGGCGCTACGTGCCTGCGGAATATCTGCCCGCCTTCTGCCGAGTCACCGGGGATATGGGCCCGTTGACCATCATGTGCCAAATGGTCGGGATGTTTGTGCTGCCAGGCCCCGAGGCGTTGCGCGCTGAAATTCAAAAGCTCGATGAGGAGATCAACCGAATCCGCGACCGGAAAAGGAAGCGCCTCACGTTGCTCAGGGAAATCGAACCATGAAGGAACTGAAGCTGACCGCCAGGGAGCTTGCGGAGATTCTGCAGGTGACGAAGAGGGCCATCAATAAACGTGCCAAGAACGAGAACTGGCCTTATATGAACGGCAACGGCAGGGG
>NZ_AULM01000054.1 GCF_000422285.1 Desulfatiglans anilini DSM 4660 | reverse complement strand
GGTTGATAATGGACTGCTGCTGCGATCAGACATCCATAAGCTTTTTGATGCGGGGTATGTGACGGTGACTCAAGAGCATCGCTTCATCGTGAGCCACCGGATCAGGGAAGAATTTGAAAACGGCCGCTTGTATTACGCGCTGCATGGCAACAGAATCCACCTGCCGCTGGATTCGCGTTTCAGGCCGGGCGGAGAATATTTGATATGGCACAATGAACACTGCTTCAAAGGTTGATTTAGATAGTCGAATTCAATTATATGGTGAGTAAGGAAATGACATTAATCTTAGATTTTTCGAAAAGTATGATTTTATACTTTTTCAAAGTAAATATACTATTTTCATGAAATCATATCCTATCGGGAGAACACACTATCTCAACTAGAGGCAATTCCCACTCTTTTGCATTGATCTTATGAATAAAATTTGCATCGGGGTCATTTTGATCCCTTCTCAGCACTGCCAGGATCCTCGCTTCAAGGATGGAACCCAACCGATTTTGCCACTTGCCGCGTCCCGCCTCCGAAAGCCTTCCCACGCATCTACCTGCTGAATCCCGGATTTCTATTTTCGAATGGTTCTGGTGCAGAGAAACAAGCTGCCCGGCTTCCAGCCTGGCCAGGTGTTCATGGATGGGATGGGTGCCTGCAAAGCAGCCCGCGTAGTCCATATAAACGTCATCCAATCCTCCACGATGGCTTTCTGCAGACTCGCGCCTTGAATCGTTTTCGGTTTCTCACGGAAGGACAGATAGCCGAAGATCCGGCGCAAATGTTCCTCCGCGTTGTGGTTCGCTCTGCAGTAATCGCATGCTGGGTCGCCGCAGGACCGCTCGCGCAGGATCTGAATGATACCAGGGATCTCGGCAAATTGATGCTTCACCCAGGGGGGCAGCACGGAGTTGCCGCCGGCTACCCGAAGCCAAGCCATGCAGTAGGCGAGCACCGGGCGTTTCTCCGGATTTGAGAGCAGGCCCGGGACGGTCTCCTTTGCCCAGTTGCTGCAGACCACTCCGTCCGTCTGGGCCAGGAAACAGTCGAGGGCATCCACAGCGGTGTGGAGCGCGGCGGGCGCCATCCCGGCAAAAACCATGGAAAGCGCCTGCCCGGAAAAGCCGTTGAACTGACTTTGATCGAAACAAAACCGATAGAAATCTGTGAGGTGTGGATTTTTCTGTGCTAAGGAACGAAAGCTTTCATACTGATCCTTGAACACGGAGGCAGCCAGTCTCGCATCCTCCAGTGGATTGTTGACCGAAGAGCGAACCAGCTTGAAATTTTTGACGAGGCGGTGATACGGGTTTTCAGGAAATGCAATGGGCGACAGGTAGAGGGTGTCGATGACTGGCTTTTTGAGAACCCCAAGCCAGGGGGAAATGGTCTGCAGGACGGGAAAATCATGTCCCAGGAGATTGTGGCCAAGAACAAAGTCAGCGTCCCTGGCGAATTCGTCCAGTTCCTGGAGGCCGGCCTTCGACCCGGCGCCTTCCTTCTTCAGGCGGCTTTCCTGGTTTAACTGGGCTCCCCAGTGTGTGATCCTACCCGTGCGTGTCGTTTCCAGATCCAGCAGAAGTGTGCGAGACATCAGGTCAGAAAAATCCATACTCACCCCAGGCAGAGTCCGTCCAAAAGGAGTCGCCCCTTTGCAGGTCATTGATCCTGATTAAGTTCACGCGTCGAGCTTTAAAACTTTTCTGACTTTTCTTCAAACAAAAGTTTTGAATGTTCTCCTTCTCTTATTAAAACAGAATAGACATCGTCCATTTTTTTGATGTTCTCCTTCATGTCCCTCACGAGTCGTTTCGGCTTGATCAACCTGGCCTCATCCCCGAACGACAGCACCCAAGGCAGCACCTCCGGCTTGGACGAAGGACTGAAGATCAAGGTTGTATTGCCGTTGCGCTTCCTGACGATCTTCCGGTTCGGGCTCCAGACCCTTTCCGCCACGAAGACAGCCGCCTTCCCCAACCGTATCCTCTGGGCAGCCACCATCGACAGGCTTCGTCACGGTGCCTACAAAGTCATGCTCGAAGACAAAAGCTACAGATCCCCACGGGGGACCCAGAAAGACCAAAAAATCACCTGCTCCAAAACGCAAAATACACCAGTCAGAAAGAGGGTGAAATCGGTTGATTTGACAGGTGCCTCGAGACCCTTTCCCTCCACTTTTTAATGGTTCCATTTGGGCGATCATGAGTGGCTCCATTAGAGGGTGATCATTGACACGAGCGGAAATCATTAGGGCCAGGATCGAGAATCGGTGGCGTGCGAGATATTCGGAGAAACCGGAATAAACGCCGCCCAGTCCGAAAAATGCACAGGATAGGACCGGTGGTTTTTATTGTTCTGCACGGTGGATCCCGCTTGACATATTACGCTTAACGTAATATTTTTCTCGTATGATCAAATCATTTGGCTACCGACATACTGAAAAATTATTCAACGATCAAAGGGTAGGTCGTTTCTAGGCCTTTGAAAGGCAGGCGCGGAAACGGCTTATGGTTTTGCATGCCGCATGCGGCATAGAAGCGCTGATGCGGAACTCGAGCAACAAATTTCACGGCTTTTCAGGGAAGAGGAAGGGTCCGTACTCAATCAGCATCAATAACCAATGGCGCGTATGTTTCGATTGGCAAGATGGAAATGCGTACCATGTTGAAATAACGGATTACCAATGAGGTGCTCCTATAATGACCAAACACGATAGTCTAGAGCCGATAACCCCCGGTAAAATCCTCCGAGAGGATTTTTTAGAGCCCTTGGGTATTAGCATAAACCAGCTTTCCAGGGATCTTTCGGTGCCTCCCAATAGGATCAGTGAGATTGTGAACGGAAAAAGAGCCATTACGGCTGATACAGCATTGAGACTAGAAAGATATTTTGGGATTGAAGCCCAATTTTGGCTGAATCTGCAAACCCAGTTTGATCTCAGAATGATGAAACGTAAGATTGGGGCTGATATCGAGAAGCGGATTATTCCTGCCAAACATATCTCCGAAGGCATTTTGCCGGTTCGGCAGTCTAATTCCATTTAATCTGCGATATTGTGCCCTTACATGGTTTCAATTGGGGGCAGATTAAAATTTTTGGCCAAGAGGATTATTGACATGAAACGTTTTGCTTTTCTGCTCGTATGGATCATTCTGACAACCTCCGGTTGTGCAGGCTTGAACCCGAACCCGGGTGAACGTACTGCCGACATCGCCAACGAATCAGGCCATTACGATCGTGCCTTGTCTATCGTGAAACCCTGTGCCGAAAGAGGTGAGCCGTGGGCACAATTGAGGCTTGGAGTTTACTACGAAAAGGGCATTGCAATTGAAAAAGACATCGAGAAATCCATTTACTGGTACACAAAATGCGCAGTCCAAAAAGGTGAAGGGGGCTGGGCAGACGGCCAGATTGCAGGTTGTGTAGGCAAATCCGGTTACTTCAACCAAAACACCGACGCTCTTATTGCCCAATGGCGCCTGGCGGACCTGCTATTGGAAGGGAAAGGTGTCAAACAAGACCTTGTAAAGGCGTACTTGCTCGTAAACAACGTCATAAAGGAAAGTGAGGGGAAAAGTCTGTTTTATTGCTGTGAATGGATGCAAGGCGGCGGTCTGTATATAACGCCTGATATGGTCGCAAAAACCAAGGAGGACGTTTTGAAAGCTATGTCGGAAAGAGAGAAGGCTGAGGCTCTATCTTTTGCTGAGAAATGGACCCCGCAAACCGGGCTATAAACAGGCGCTGAGGTGGATGGTGGCGCTGTGGGGCTATTCCTCTTTAGCTCTGTGATGGCGAAACAGCATCATATCTACTAAGGATTTCCCCAAGATAATGACCGGAGAGAAAATATGAATAAATCTGATCAAGATAAGATAATCAATATATGTCTTAAAAACGATGTCTCTATGATTGGAGTTTTTGGATCAACGGCTAGAGATGAGGCCAAAGAATCGAGTGATATAGATCTTCTTATAAAGCTATCCAAACCAAAAAGCCTTCTTTCTTTAGTAATACTCGAAAGAAATCTTTCAGAAGCAATAGGAAAAAGAGTAGATTTGCTGACTGAAAACGCTATCAGCCCATATTTGAAGGAACGTATTGTTAAAGAGCTTAAGGTGATTTATGAAGCGAGATGACACTGTTTATCTTAAACATATTCGTGATGCATGTGATCGTATTGCTTCATATCTAAAAGGAGTCGAATTGGAAAAATTTAACAACGAATCTCTATTGCAAGATGGTGTTATTCGGCAAATCGAAATCATTGGTGAGGCGATAAAGCGTGTTTCTAACGAGATGCATTCGATATATCCTGAGATTCCGTGGAGCGATATTGCTGGAATGAGAGACAAACTCATCCATGACTATTTTGGTGTCGATATAGATACGGTATGGCTGACAGCAAAGGACGACATCCCTGTTTTAAAGGATCAGGTGATTTTAATTCTTCAAGATCTTGGAGAGTAGTGTTCGCCAATCCGCGTTTTCATCGGATCGCAAGAACCATACGTCCGCTGAAACGCACCGATGAGTTGAGGCGGATGCCATGTCCAACCCTATCTTCCATCTCGAGATGCGCAACCGGCCCCGGTCGCTGCGGGTGATCGCCGGGGCGCTGCGGGCCGCCATGGAAGAGCTTGGTTTCTCGAAGCCCGACATTCACCACTTGGAACTGGCGGTCGATGAGGCGTGCACGAATGTTCTGGAGCACGCCTATCCCAGGGGCGGGGTCGACATCCTGCGCTTGCAGTATCTGAACAACGTGCCGGTGGAGCCGGAGGAGATTTCTTCATCCTCGAGGGCAAAGGCAAGGCGTTTGTGAAAGAAGCTCACTCACGTGTGACTTTCCAAAAACCCTATGAAGCCAGGCTAGGAGTTTCACGGTGCTCCATTGCCAGCCGGTTAGGCCGGGAGTTTCGCGGCGTACGGCATCTGCGCAGAACAATCAACCAAGAGGATACGACATGAGAGATCACGATGATTCCAGCTGTTCAATTTCGCGCCGCGAGTTTCTGCGCCTTGCCGGCGTAGGCGTTGCGGCACTGGGTGTGGGTGGGATTGACGGGATGTCCAGCTTGGCATCCGCCGCACCCGGTGCAGGCCCGTCGCCACAGAGCGGCGCGCGCAACACGGGCTCATACAACATTCTCTTTATTCTGACTGATCAGGAACGCTTCTTTCGGCCCGGTGAGTTGCCTGCCGGCTACAGGCTGCCGGCCCATGAGCGATTGACAGAAATGGGTACAACGTTCTTGAATCACCGCATCAACTCCTGCGTATGCACGCCGTCCCGTTCAGTGCTTTATACCGGCCAGCATATTCAGCACACCAGGATGTTCGACAATAGCAATTTTCCGTGGGTCAACAGCATGTCGACCGAAATCCGCACCGTGGGCGACATGCTGCGCCAGGCTGGCTATTACACCGCTTACAAGGGTAAGTGGCACCTGAACAAGGATTTCGAGACGGTCAACAAGCTGGGCACACCCACAAAAATATTTACCCAGGAAATGGAGGACTACGGCTTCTCCGACTATTTTGGCATCGGCGACATCATTGCGCACCATCAGGGCGGCTATCTGCACGATGGTGTGATCGCCGCCATGTCTGTGAGCTGGCTGCGTGGCAAGGGGCGTGAGCTGGCGGCCGAAGGCAAGCCCTGGTTTCTCGCAGTGAACCTGGTCAACCCGCATGATGTCATGTTCTATGATACCGATCCTCCCGGTATGCCTCATCAGGCCCCGACTGCTCTCACCCATGTGGTCCGGGAGCCGGATGATCCGCTTTACGCCAAACAATGGCCTTTCAGCCTTCCGCCAAATCATGCCAATCCATTTGATGCACCGGGGCGTCCGCCGGCCCACCGCGACTTCCTGCGATCGCATGATGCGCTCGTGGGCGAAATCCCGAACGAAGAGCCTCGCTGGCGCCGCCGGCACAACTACTACTTGAATTGTCTGCGCGACGTCGATCGCAACATGGACACGGTACTGAGCGAACTCGATGCCGCGGGGCTTACCGAGCGCACCATTGTCATCTTCACCTCAGACCATGGTGACATGGACGGCGCACACCTGTTGCACGCCAAAGGGGCGGTATCCTATCGCGAACAGAATCAGGTGCCGCTTGTCGTTGCTCATCCCGCCTATTCGGGTGGCAAACAGTGCCGCGCCGTTACGTCGCACGTCGATCTCGCTCCAACGCTGGTTGCATGGACCGGAGTGGCCCCGGACAAGCGTGCCGATATTGTCAAGGGGCTTCCAGGCAAGGATTTCTCAGGGTTGCTGGCTGCCCCGGAACGCGCAGACGTCAATGCCGTCCGGGAAGGTGCATTATTCAACTACAACATGTTCGCGTACCTCGATGGGGATTTTCTCTACGAAGCCGTGGCACACATCAAGCGGGGAGGGGATCCGAAACATCTCAAGGAAGCCGGCATTGTCCCGGATATGATGAAACGGGGTGCGGTGAGGATGGTCTATGACGGCCAGTATGTGTTCGCTCGCTACTTTTCGCCGAAGCAGCACAACCGGCCGGCGAATTTGGAACAGTTATACAGGTTCAATGATGTCGAGCTGTATGATGTCGAAGCAGATCCCCTGGAAATGAAAAATCTCGCAGCGGACGGCAAGGAGCACCGCGAACTCGTCGTTGCCATGAACGATAAACTCAACAGGCTTATCGAGGCGGAGGTTGGCGAGGACCGCGGCCAGATGCTGCCTGGTGGGATCGAGGCGGGTTGGGAGGTGACCGCAGAGACTATGGCGCCTTGAGCCAACTGGCCCTCGTTTGTTTATGGGCGTCGTTGCAGGCGCCGCACCGGACGGGCTACCGCCTGCCGCTGCCGGCTTTGTCGGGCGGCCCGCGGATGGCCTCTTGTCCTCTCAGGTTTCGAATGCAGGAAGAGCCGATGGGCGGTTCCGATGAGCAGGTGATATCGAGTCTGGAGCGGATGAGTCCGTTGCGTGAGGCGGTCATGCGCGCTGCGATCGGTGCCCTCCAGTTGCCGCCTGGCTCCCGGGGGCTTGATATCGGCTGCGGGATCGGAGATCTGACGCTCCTTGTGGCCGAGGCGACAGGCCCGGATGGTCGTGTCGCAGGATTGGATCTTTCCTGGCCGGCCGTCCACTGCGCCCGCCGAAGGGCCGGCAAGTCGGCCCACGCTCAGCGCATCGAGTTCGCAAACAGCGACATGTGGGCGCTGCCCTTTGCCCGGGGCGTTTTCGACTGGGCTTGGAGCGTCGACTGCCTGGGTTATCCCGCCGGGGAGATCTTTCCCATCCTGGAAGAAATCTGCCGCGTCGTCCGCCCTGGAGGCGTGATCGCCCTCTTGGGATGGACTTCCCAAACGGTGCTTCCCGGGCACGAACTGCTGGAGGCACGCCTCAACGCGGCTTGCACATCGTATGGTCCGTTTCTCGAGGGTTATCCTCCACGGGCGCATTTTCTGCGCGCGCTCCATGGGTTCCATCGAGCGGGGCTGACTGAGGCCCGCTGCAGGGCATTTGTCGGGCTGGTACAGGCGCCCGTCGGGCCGGAGATCCGAGATGGGATGGCCTCGCTCTTCGACATGCTTTGGGGTGATGCGATCGGCCAAGCCTCAACGGCCGACATCGAGGAATACCGCCGATTGTGTTCCCCCGACTCTCCCCACTTCATCGGAGACATCCCGGAGTACTGCGCTCAGTTTACGTACACGATGTTCACCGCCCGTGTCCTTGCTCGTCGATAGGCTGTTCAACATGTTGCTGTGGCTGCTTTCTGGGTGCCGAGGGTGCTTGAACCCGGGTTCGGTCTCAAGACCCCTCTTTTCTTCACCCACAGGAGCGATGCGCTCGAGGCGCCAGAGAGCACGGAGGAATTCACCATTCTTCTGCCCGCTATCGACGAGGACCCCCGGGAGGAGGAGATCTTCGAGGTGCTGGACAGGGGCGTAGACGGGATCATGACCGATCGCCCCGCTCGCCTCAGGCAGATCCTGGATGTCTGGAAAGGACGGCATTAGAAGCGTTTTGCAGCCTGGCGTCTTCTTGTCGCGAGGGGGATCTTCAGTGAGTGCAAACCGTTTTTACGGTGGTGGTTGTCGTGCCTCTGAGACGACCTCTTCGATCCGTTGCCGGACAGGGATGGGAACCACTGGCTGAGACGCGTTCCGTCAGGACCCTATGGAAGCAAGGAGGGGAATTACCATGAGCGACAAACAAGCGTGTGCACCGCGGGTCAACCGTTTGCTTTTGAAACTCCAGCCTTCTTCCCCTCTCAAGGCGGCCGAATCCAGGGCGAACCTGCGTCCGCTCTACGACACGCCCCAGGCAAAGGCGGCGATGCTCGGCTTCGGGGCCGAGCCACAGTGGTTTCTTGCAGATCTGCCCGAAGGAGCCGCTAATCCCTGGGACCTGGTCCATCAGAGGGTCGCCGGCGAACTCGGTATTTCCGAGTCGGATGTCGTCTTCATCGAGCCGGATATGATCCACAACATCTACCGGGATACGAACGAGCGGAGGGCGGGGCAGGTGTTTGCGGTGGGCGAAAAATGCGAAAGCACGCCCCAGGACGGCGGCCATGGCAAGGCGCATGTACCCGGGGTTTTTGCCTGGCATCTCGGTGATTCGTACACCCAATTGGGCAAGGCACGGGAGGCGGTGGCGTTTTCCGATCCGCGGACGCGCATCGCGCACCTGGATACGGGCTATTACCGCGCCCACTGCACCACCCCCAGCCATGTCCTGACGGATCTCGAGAGAAACTTCGTCAGCGGAGACGCCGATCCACACAGCGCCGAGGATCCTGACAACCGCCGTCTTCTCTTGGACAATTCCGGGCATGGCACCGGCACCATCAGCATCCTGGCGGGCGGCAGGGCCCCGGACTACGGGGATATCGCTCTCGGAGGCGCGCCGGAGGCGGAGATTCTGCCCTTGCGGATCGCCGACAGCGTGGTGCTCCTCTACACCAGCGCGTTTGCCCAGGCGCTGGATTACGCCGTTTCGCAGCGTTGCGATGTGGTGACCATGAGCATGGGCGGGCTGCCTTCGCGCGCCTGGCGCGAGGCGGTGGACAAGGCCTATCTGAGCGGGCTGTGCCTCGTGGCGGCCGCGGGCAACAATGTGAATGGACTGCCGACGCGGCACATCGTTTACCCGGCGCACTACAGCCGCGTCCTGGCTGTCTGCGGTGCGATGGCCGACTCCAGGCCCTATTCCGGTCTGGAGGGGATGGTGCTGGAGGGCAACTACGGCCCGAGGAGCAGGATGGCGGCGGCCCTGTCGGCCCACACGCCGAACATTCCCTGGGCCTGTTATGGCTGCAAGTCCACCGTGCGTCTGGACGGCGAGGGCACTTCGGCGGCTACGCCCCAGGTGGCCGCCGCGGCGGCCCTCTGGTTCGAAAAGCACAAACAGGATCTTCCCCGCGATTGGAGAAGAGTCGAGGCGGTGCGTCACGCCCTGTTCAAGAGCGCCAAAGTGGCAGGCATCGACAAGGACCGGATGGGGCAAGGCATTCTGCGGGCCTTTGACGCGCTCGGTGTGAAACCCGTTCTGGGGCTCGAGCAGTCCAAGTCTGACAGCGATTCTTTTGCCTTCCTGCGCGTTATCACCGGCCTCGGGGTGATCGCGGCGCCGCCGCGGGAGCGGATGTTCAACCTCGAGATTGCGCAGCGCTGGATGCTCAACCCGGAATTGCAGACGATCGTTCCCGATCCCGATGCGGCCGGGCGGATAGACGACAAGGCCATGGTCCAGTTCATGGAGGCCGTCATCGAGGATCCGGACACGTCGCAGGCGCTACGGAGACACCTGATCGCGCGGTACCCGGTCGTTGCAGGAAAGCCGTTGCCTCCCACCGAAACGGCAATGCCTGTGACTCCGGTGGGCGGCGCCTTCGGACCCCATCCGCAGCCGGCCATCGGCGATCCGCCCTACCGCAAGATACGTGTCTACGGCGTGGATCCAAGCCTTTCGACGCGATTGGAGACGGCCGGCATCAACGAGGTGGCGCTCAAGGTACGCTGGGAGTCCTTGAAGAAGGGACCCTGCGGGGAATACCTCGCCGTGCACGACAGGGATGACGTCGGCAGGATCTATGAACCCGTCGATCTCGATGATCCCCGGATGCTTGCCCAGGACGGCTGGGCGCCATCGGAAGGCAATCCCCAGTTCCACCAGCAGATGGTCTATGCGGTCGCCATGAAAACCGTCGAGCACTTCGAACAGGCGCTGGGCAGACCGGTCCTGTGGCGGCCTCGGCCCAACCCCGAAGACCCCGACGATGACGCCGATTTCGTCGGGCAATTGGCCGTTCGGCCCCATGCGCTGCACCAGGCAAATGCCTATTACAGCCCCCAGGAGGTGGCGCTCTTGTTCGGCTATTTCGAGGCTGCGGCCGGCGGTTCCGGCGAGCATGTGCCGGGAAGCCGCGTTTACGCCTGTTTATCGCACGATATCATCGCCCATGAGACCACACACGCGGTGCTCGACGGGATGCACCGGCGCTTCAGCGAACCGACCAACCCGGACGTGCTCGCTTTGCACGAGGCGTTTGCCGACATGGTCGCCCTCATGCAGCACTTTACCATCCCGGAGATCCTCAACGCCGAGATCCGGCGGACGCGCGGCGACCTGGAGGCCGAATCCATGCTCGGCAGTCTCGCCATCCAGTTCGGCCGGGCCATGGGCGGCCGCGGCGCCCTGCGCAATGCCATCGGCACCATGGAGGGGGGCGTCTGGAAGCGCTCCAAGCCCGATCCGGAGGAACTCGAGAAGCGGCTGACGCCTCATGCGCGCGGGGCCATTCTGGTCGCCGCGGTTTTCGACGCCTTCCTCGCCATCTACAAGGCGCGCATCGCGGACCTGCTGCGCATCTACACAGGCGGCACCGGCGTCTTGCCCCAAGGCGCCATCCATCCGGATCTGGCGGGGCGGCTGGCGGAAGAGGCCGTGAAATCGGCCGGGCATGTCCTGAAAATGTGCATCCGCGCCCTCGACTACCTGCCGCCCGTGGACGTGACCTTTTTCGAGTACCTCCGCGCCCTCATCACGGCTGATTTCGATTTGGTCGCCGACGACCGGTACAACTATCGCGTCGCGTTTGTCGAGGCCTTCCGCCGTCACGGCATCTATCCGGTCAACCTCAACGCGCCTTCCGAGGACACCCTGCGCACGCTGTCGGTGGATACGCTGCGTTGGCAGGGATTCGACTGGTCGAATCTTACGGAGCAGTCCAAGACCCTGTTGAAGAAGTACAAGGAGATCATCAAGGACCTGAAACAGTTCGCCGACAAATGCTTGTATATCGGAGACCGCCGCGCGCTGTTCGACCAGACGCGCAGGCAGCGCGTCGTGTTGCACAGGCAACTCCAGGGGATCTTCGAGGCGGCGCCGGATTTCGCCCTGGAGCTGGGGCTCGATCCGGCCCTGAAAAGATTCGAAGTGCATGAACTCCGGCGCGCTCTGCGCATCGACTCTATGGGAAAGCCCGTTCCCCAGGTCATCGTGGCCTTGACGCAGTCGAAGACGATAAAGGAAAATCGAAAAAACGGCACGCCGGAATACCGGTTCCGTGGCGGCTCGACGCTGATCGTAGATCTGTCTGTCCCGGAGGTGAAATACCGCATTGTGAAACATATTCAAAGCGATACCCGTCAAACCCGCACGTTGGACTTTGTTCGGGAGGCTGCCGCCGATCCGCTGCGGGCCCTGTTCCTCATGGCCGATCGAGGGGAGCCGTTCGCCGCGCTGCATGCGCTGGCCGATGACGGGGTGTGAAAGAAAGACAGCCCGCAACTGGCCGAGCCCGATGTTCAATCAGGATTTACACCAACCATCCAGGCTTGACTTTGGGGGGCCGGTTTCGTACCATATTACGTACGGACCAGGAGGTCTAGGAATGACTACTTTGACAGCGTCGGAAGCAAGAAAGCGGCTGTATACCCTTGTCGACGATGTGGCCGAATCGCATGAGGCGGTGCAGATCGTGGGGAAGAGGAATACCGCCATCCTCATCGGGGAGGAGGATTGGCATGCGATTCAAGAGACCCTGTATCTTACCTCCATCCACGGTATGCGGGAGTCCATTCGCAAGGGGTTGAGCACCCCCGCTGAAGAATGCCTTGAGGAACTCGACTGGTGAGCCGGCGGCTTGTTTTTACCAAGTATGCGAAGCAGGATGCAAAGAGGCTGGCGCGATCCGCATTGAAGTCTCAGGCGGAACGGATCCTCAGCGTCCTTAGAGAAGATCCCTACCAGACACCGCCAGCGTATGAGAAACTCATCGGCGATCTTTCCGGCGCATGTTCGCGCCGCATCAATATTCAACACCGTTTGGTCTATCAAATCCTCGACGACGATAAGACCGTGAAGGTCATCCGAATGTGGACACGTTGCGAATAATATGACAAGCTGCGATCATGCATTTGAATAGGAGCGGCAAGGCCGCTTCCGAAGCAATGGACGCAAGGTGCAAATCATCGGTATGCTTTATTTTTGCACTCGAATATTAAAGATGGACCCATTGCACCCATTTCAAACAAGGCGGCTCAATCGATGAATAAAAAAATCAATACGCTGTATTTCAGCGCAACGGGCACAACCGAGAAAATTGTAATGGGCATTGCTGGAAAAATTGCGGGAAATTATGGCGGAAAAATTACCGTCAGCCATATTGATTTTACGCTCCCGGATGCTCGAAAGGAACTTTTCTCCTTCGATAAGGATGATCTTGTTATTGCGGGCATTCCGGTTTACGCAGGACGTGTGCCTAATGTGTTGCTGAAATTCTTGAACACGATTTCCGGCAACGGGGCAACTGCAGTTGCCGTAGTTCTTTATGGAAACCGTGATTATGACGATGCATTGATAGAGTTCAGGGATATCCTGGAGTCGGACGGTTTCAAGGTGATCGCCGGTGGAGCATTTATCGGCGAGCATTCGTTTTCAACGACACTCGGAGCCGACAGGCCCGATGAGCAGGATATGGCCGTGGCCGCCGATTTCGCAGCCAAGATCTATGATAAGATAGAGACACCGGGCGAAAAGGCTGCGGTTGTCGTAAGAGGGAACAGACCTTACAGAGAATATTACCGACCGAAAGATCAGAACGGCCATTTTGTGAATATCCTGAAGGTTACTCCCAAAACGAACAGCGACTGCATCGATTGTAAGCTCTGCGCCGAGGTTTGCCCCATGGGGTCCATCGATTCAGACGATGTTTCCAAAATAAAAGGCATTTGCATCAAGTGTGGCGCCTGTATCAAAAAGTGTCCTGTCGCTGCGAAATATTTCGATGACGAAAATTATCTATGGCACAAACACGAATTGGAAGTCCAGTTTGGCGGTGCACGGCGGGAGCCGGAATGGTTCATCTGATGGTGGATAACAAGCCTTATTTACCATGAGACCGCAACAGTCAATAAATGTTTTTTTGCTTTATCATGTTTTCGTGCCGAAATGGGTCCTGACGGGTTGCAGAACGTCGTATTCACGTAGATCGCGCCGCTCATGCGGGGCGTTATATTCTTGCACAAAGAAACAAGTGGATACGGATTGTTTAAGCGTATTTGAATTCGCGGGCCATTCATCACGGCACTTGGGTAGCCGGACCAATCTACCTGAGCATTTGATGAGAAGCCATCGCGAAGAGGTATTTTGTTCCCAGTCAGATATGGGGACCAAACACATCGACTTTTGTGAGGAGGAGCGTAATGGAAGAGATTGTCAAGATTGATTTAAATGGCTACGAAAAGAACCCGGATGGTTCCTGGACTGCAGTCAAAAATTCGGATATCGTCACGAAATCCGGCAGTTTTATTCGTATAGCTCCTGGTATGTCTTTTAGAAAAGGCGTCAGAATCTGGGGACTCGATGTTGTGGAAGTTCTAGATAAAATGAGTGCGAATTAGCTTCTGTCCGGAAATATTCTGTTTTTGCCCGTCTGGGTGTCAATCTGCACGTTTGACTGCGCGGCGGCCTGCAGGCCTCTGACACGCAATCACTTGATTTCTCTGATAGGGGCGAAAAATCCTTCTTCCCGGATTGGAAACGGAGTTGCAGCGGGGCTGAGCGGATGAAGGGATGGGTTGACTGTGCGGCTGTTTTTTTGATCCTCGCGATTGCAGGCGGATGTGCTTCGGCCCGGCATGAGGGCCGGCTGTCCGCTGCCGAGGTGATCGCGGGGTTGAAGCTCGAGGCCATGCCGGATGAGGCCTGTCCCGGGTTCTACAAGGTCACCTATGCGTCATCTTTCTCGGCGTCGGTGGAGAAGGAGCGGGCGGCGGCCTCTCTCATCTATTACTTGATGACGAGAGAAGTCCCGATCGACCCCTGGCATATCCTCACATCTGATGAGGTGCTCCTGTATCATGCGGGGGCCCCGATGATTCAACTGCTCCTCTACGCCGATGGCACCTGGGAAGAGGTGGTCCTGGGTCCGGAAGCGGACAGGGGCCAGGTCATGCAGCAGTTGATTCCTGCCGGGACATGGATGGGCTTCGTCAAACAGGAGCACCCCGTCTATGACTGGGGGCTTTACGGCGTCATGGTCGTTCCCGGCTGGCACATCGAGGACATCCGCATGGTGAGGGATGCGGCCGAGATGGAGATGCTGAAGAAGAAATTCCCCTCAGCCGTGCCGCGCGCGGTGGAACTGGGCTTGTTTTAAGGCAGCGGAAGAACTTTCCGCGTGGCGCTGCAGTGCATTCACCCGTGCGCCTCAGTCCACGGGATTTCGCAGTCCTTGTATCCAGCCGTTTCTCAACACACTGCTACCCTCTGAGCTTCAAGGCGATTTCTGCGACCCGGCGCCCGAGGACCTCTGCGATCTGGAGGTCTTCGGGCGCCGGTTTGAGTTCATTTTTCTGGCCGGCGATGGTCGACGGCCCGTAAGGCGACCCCCCGCGGGCCTCATTGTGGAGCATTCCGGGGGTGGAGTACGGTACGCCCACGATCAGCATCCCGAGATGCAGCAGCGGCGCCATCATCGTAAAGGGCGTCGTTTCCTGCCCACCGTGGGTCGAGGCGGTCGAGGTGATGATCCCGGCGGGCTTGCCTTCGAAGGCTCCTTGCATCCAGAGTCCCGGCGTCCGGTCGATGAGACGCTTCATCTGGGCCACCATGTTGCCGTACCGCGTCGGGGTGCCGAAGAGGATGCCTTCCGCTTCGGCGAGATCTTCAAGGGTGCATTCGGGGATGTCCTTGTGCTGCTCCCAGACGGCCCTCGCATGCTCCGACTTCTGGATCTCTTCCCTGACATCCGGGAATTCGGGGACGCGGCGCACGACCGCTTCGACGCCGGCCACCCCGGCCGCGCCCTTTTCCACCGCGCGCGCCAATTGGAGCACGTGACCATACAATGAATAATACACGACCAGAATCTTCATGTTCACACCTCCCAAGAATGCCGTTTAAAGCGTCAATACCCCGACAGGCTTCAGCGGTCTTCCCGCACGCAGCGGACGTACCCGCCATAGCTCTTGTAGTTCCATCCGGCGTACCCGTATTTGAAATTCACATACCACGCCGAGCCGGGGTAGTAGAGGTAGATCGTGTTCGACCAGTAATTGTCGGGGTGGCAGTCGAAAACCGGGTGGATGGACGGAGAGAACCGGCCGCTGTCCGCGATTGAAACCAGATCGTAACGCCCGGGGAGCCGCCAGTCGGTGTAGCCGCCCAGTTCGAGCTTTTCGCAGTAAGACACGGCGGCATCCCACGCCCGCATCAGGCCGTCGTCGCCCTTCTGCCACACGAGTCCGGTCTTGAAATCGAGGACGGTGCCGTCGCCGTTGTCCCTGAAGGCTGGATCCACCTTCTGCCGGAGTTCGTCCTTGTTCGAGAGGAGATCTCCGAGGTTGGGGCAGGGGAGGCGCTTCCCCTCGAGGTCGTAACACTCGCGCTGCACGGGTTCGGGCAAGACCCAGGCCATAGGTTCAAATCCACCCGGCAGGAGATACGCAGGCCAGAAGACGAAAAAAAGGAATATCTTCCTGTACATAGCCTATATTCCTAGGACAACTGCATGCAGATCGGTTCTCATCTCATTATGTTATCTTCTGCGCCTTTCCAATGCAACCGTAAAGCAGCTAGGGTCGGACCAGGTTAAATACTTGAAATCTTAAGTTAATGCCTGTAAAATTTGTTTGTTTAAGGGGTTAGAACGCTGTTTTTATCGGGCAAATGGGCCTTCTAAGAAAACGTCCGTCATAAAATTGGATTTATGGCGGAACTTTAAAAGGGCATTTTGGGGCACTAAATGACCCGTCTAAGGCCTCAAGACGGGAGTTTTTTTAACGCTTATATCCGAATATCAACCATTTAACTTGGTCCGACCCGGATTGCGGATTGCGGATTGCACTAGGGTCGGACCAGGTTAAATACTTGAAATCTTAAGTTAATGCCT
>NZ_AULM01000053.1 GCF_000422285.1 Desulfatiglans anilini DSM 4660 | reverse complement strand
AGATGCTGCTGGCCGCTCAGCATGGCCTCGATGCAGTTGGCCAGGTCTTTATAGTGTTCCGGTGAGAGGTCGACGGTTCCGAGGTTGAGTATCAAGCGCTGTCTCGGTCCGTTCTTTGTCCGAACGTTTTCGACGAGATGCAAATACTCGTAGACCTTCTTGGAGTGGCGATTGGATTTACGTACCCGTTTAATATACATGCTCAGAGGCATACCACTTATAGAGCCGCCTGTAAAGCAGAAAATGCAGCGATGGGTCACTACAGACGCCAAAAACAAGGCCTGAATACTGAAAAATCAACTACTTATGTCTGTAGATAGGTTGATTTTAGGGCCAAAATAACCCCCAATCTGGGATTTTTGGCAAACTTGGGTTAAAGACCATGCTGTTTGCTCGAGATTTATTTCCTTTGAAAACCCCTTCGATCCGGAATAGGGGCGGCCTCTTTTCCATCCGGAAATGTTCATTGATAGGCATCGCAGAGTCTGTCTGGGCGTTTGCTTCTCCAGTGAGCTACAGATTTTCTCTGCGCAATCAATGGATTTTATAGAAGCTGAACAAACCGGGACCCGCCGCGAGGCGGGGTGCCCGTAAACCCGAACAGTGTGAAAGGAAAAGATTATTTTCGAAGGGAACCCGTCTGGTTTTTGGATGATTTTCGGCCTATCGGGAAAGGACTGCGGGGGATTGGAGCATGGAACACGTGGCAAAGGTCTCTTCGCCCGGCACTGTTCATCTGGGATGATTTCAGAAGATAATAGCTGGCTGCAAAATGGCCGGATGCAAGAGTTGCGAAATTCCCCTGAACCAAACGCACATTCAGCTCTGCCGAGCTGAAACGGGAAAAGTGAAATGCAGCAGATGGATGCTCTTCAGCAGCCTGATCGGCTCATTCAGATCACGGCATCGGCGCTTAAATTGATGATGGCAATTCCGCATGAGGTCTTTCAGCGAAGCATGGATTGCGGACCCCCATCACAGAGAGGAAGTCTTGACTGTCCGTAAAAAGGCTGTGGGGCGGACGCTATGACATGCTTCGCCAGACGACCTTTCCTCCCATCAGGGTCAGGTCATTCCGGCCTTTGAGCACCTTTCCGATGAACGGCGAATTCTTGCTCTTGGAAAGCACATCGGCGGCCTTGAATTCATACTCGATATCAGGATCGATCACAGCCAGATCAGCGATGGACCCCACTTTGAGCTGGCCGCCCTCCAGTCCCAGGATCCTCGAGGGCCGCAGCGAGAGCTTGGCGATCGCCTCCGGCAGGCCCAACACGCCTTCCCGGACCAACGCCAGCGTCAGGGGCAGCGTAGTTTGGAGGCCGATCAATCCGAAGGCCGCCTTGTCGAATTCAATTTCCTTTTCCAGAATGCTGTGCGGTGCATGGTCCGAAGCGATGGCATCAATCACCCCATCGGCCAATCCGCGCTTGATCGCCGAAACATCCTTGAGCGCCCGCAGAGGCGGATTCACCTTTGCGTTGGTATCGTAACCCCTCAAGGCGTTGTGGTCCAGGCTGAAATAATGCGGTGCGGTTTCTGCTGTGACGGGGAGGTTTTCCTCCTTAGCCCGGCGGATCAGCTCAACAGAGTTCGCGGTGCTCACATGCGCAATGTGAACAGGGCATCCGGTCAGGCGCGCAAGGGAGATTTCCCTGTACACCATAATATCTTCAGCCGCATCCGGTATGCCCGCCAGTCCGATCCGGGTGGAAACGACCCCTTCGTGCATCACCCCGTCCCCGCTCAGGGTCCGATCTTCGGAATGAGATATGACCATGAGGCCGTGATACCGGCCATACTCCAAAGCACGCCTCATCAGTTCACTGCTGGCAACGGGAAAACCGTCATCCGAGACAGCAACCGCCCCGGCCTCTTTCAGATCACCGAATTCTGTCAGCACCTCCCCTTTCTGGCCGACGCTGATGGCAGCAATCGGATAAACCTTCGCAAATCCGGCCATCTCCGCCTTCTTCAGAATAAACTCGGTCACCGCACGGCAGTCATTCGGGGGAGCGGTATTAGGCATGCACGCCAACCCTGTGAAACCTCCGGCCAAGGCGGCAAGTGTCCCGGTCGCAATGGTCTCCTTGTATTCAAAACCAGGCTCCCGCAAGTGAACATGCATATCCAGCAGCCCGGGGACAATCATTTTGCCCGCTGCATCAATGACCTCGATCTGGTCTCCCTCAGGCTTGAACACGCCCCTTGGGGGAAGGTGAGTGACAACCCCTTCTTCAATGATCAGGTCAACCTGTTCGATCACACCTTGGACAGGATCAACCAGCTGCCCGTTCTTTATCCACAGCATCCGCCTTAGATCCTCCAATTAACAGATAAAGGATAGCCATGCGCACCGCGACCCCGTTGGCAACCTGATCCAGGATCAGCGATGCGGGGCTGTCAGCGAGCTCCGACGAGATTTCGACGCCGCGGTTGATCGGACCAGGATGCATGATGACGCAATCAGGCTTGGCGGATTTGAGGGCCTCGCTGTCCAACCCGAAGGCGGCGGAATATTCGCGAAGACTCGGAAAAAGGGTTCGCCGCTGCCGCTCCAACTGGATCCTCAGCATCATGACAACATCCTTGTCCCCGATCGCTTCTCGCGGATCAGGGACGACTTCCACCCCAAAGGCTTCCATCCCGAGCGGAATCATGGTCGGCGGACCTCCGATCGTCACCCGCGCCCCCATCTTCGTAAGTCCGATCATGTTCGAACGGGCGACCCGGCTGTGGGCAATATCCCCGATGATGGCAATATTCAAGCCTCGAATACGACCCTTTCTCTCCCGGATCGTATACAAATCCAAGAGGGCCTGGGTCGGATGTTCGTTGATCCCGTCCCCGGCATTTACGACACACGCCTTGACCCCCTTCGCAAGCAGGTGCGGGGCACCGCTCGACGAATGGCGTATGACGATCACGTCCGGACTCATCGCCTGCAAATTGCGGCCCGTATCGATCAGCGTTTCGCCTTTCACCATGCTGCTCGTCGATGCCGACAGACTGAATGTGTCGGCACTGAGACGCTTCGCGGCCACCTCGAAGGATGTCCTGGTCCGCGTGCTGGCCTCATAGAAGAAATTCACGATGCTCTTGCCGCGAAGCGTCGGCACCTTTTTGATCTCGCGCGAAGAGATATCCTTGAACGAATCGGCGGTGTCTAAGATAAGCTGGATATCATCAACCGACAGCTGACCCATACCGAGAAGATCCTTATGGTTGAATTTCCTCACTGGAACCTCTCAAAAAAAACCCCCTTACCGTCGTCCGGCAAGGAGGTTTCTGTTGTAAACCCATCAGCAATCATGCGAGTGGATCTCCCCTTCCGCCCTCCACCTCAGCAGGGCCTAAGACAAGGTCAGCATCACCCCTGCTTCGCCTGCCCCTTGGCCTTCTCCTTCATATTCACAAGCTGAATGATAGACAAAGGCGCGCCATCCCCTTTGCGGATGCCGCTTTTGACAATCCGCACATACCCTCCCTGACGGTCGGTGAAGCGCGGCTTGAGCTCCTCGAAAAGCCGGTGCGCAACCCTGCTCTCCTGCAGATAAGCGATAGCCTGCTTGCGCGCGTGCAAATCACCCCGTTTCGCGAGCGTAATCATCTTCTCTGCAATCGGACGGATCTCCTTCGCCTTCGTGTCAGTCGTCTGGATTTGCTCGTGCGCAAACAGGGAAGTGACCATATTCCGCAGCATCGCCCGGCGATGGCTGGAGTTTCGACTCAACTGTTTCCCTGAATTCTTGTGCCTCATTCGTCCTCACCCTCTTCCTTTCCATCTTCGTCATCCGGCAACTCAAGCTCCGATGCATCAGGGAAGTTCGAGAGCTTCATTCCCAACGAAAGGCCCATTTCTTCCAAAATCGCCTTGATCTCGTTCAGAGACTTGCGCCCGAAATTTTTTGTCTTGAGCATTTCGGCCTCTGTCTTCTGAACCAGTTCCCCGATAAGCCGGATATTCGCATTTTTGAGACAATTGGCGGACCGGACGGACAATTCGAGTTCGGAGACGGGCCTGAAAAGATTCTCGTTCAGTTTCTCCTCCCGCTCCTCCACCTCTTCTTCCACCGGTTCGGGTTCTTCCTCGAAATTGATGAACGGGTTCATCTGTTCCTTCAGAATCTTTGCAGCGTAAGCAACCGCGTCTTCCGGAAAGATGCTCCCGTCAGTCCAGACCTCGAGCGTCAGTTTGTCGTAATCGGTAATCTGCCCGACGCGCGCGTTGCTGACGACATAATTCACCTTTTCGATGGGTGAGAAGATCGCGTCTATCGCTATCGCACCGATCTCCTCCTCACGCCCTTTGTTCCGCTCAGCAGGCACATACCCTTTCCCAGTCCGCACCACCATGGTCATGTCCAGGCGCGCCTCTGCATTGAGGGTGGCGATAAGTTGTTCCGTATTCAGAATCTCGACCAATCCACCGGTTTCAATATCACCAGCCGTTACTTTCCCTTTCCCTTCACGCAAAAGTCGAATCACGGCCTCCTCCCCCTCGAGGAGTTTAAGCTTGACCTCTTTCAGGTTCAAGATAATGTCGGCTACATCCTCATAAACACCGGGGATCGTCGAAAACTCGTGCAACACTCCATCGAACTTCACGCTAACGATACTTGCACCTTGGAGCGAAGACAGCAGTATCCGCCTCAAGGAATTGCCAATGGTAATACCAAAACCTCTCTCCAGCGGTTCACAGGTGAACTTCCCGTACGAGTTCGTATAAGTCTCAGGATCGATCTCAATCCGCCGGGGCTTGATCAGTTCCCGCCAGTTTTTGCTTTTCAGAGCTACCAAGAGGTCTCCCCCATCTTCTTTTATGCAAAGGTTCCGAAGTCTTTCGTCGACAAAGCAAATCCGTCTTCCAGACAACCAACACCCAGCCCTGTCCTACTTCGAATAGAGCTCAACGATCAGCTGTTCCTGGATCGGCATCGTCAAATCCTCACGGTTGGGCAGGGACTTCAGTGTACCGCTGAAATCGCTCTTGTTCACCTCGACCCAATTTGGGATGCCACGCCGCAACACCGTCTCCATCGCATCGACGATCTGATGAACCTTCTGGCTCTCCGCATGCACCTTGATCACATCACCCGGCTTCACCTGATAGGAGGGAATGTTCACTTTTCTATCATTCACGAGAAAGTGGCCGTGCCTTACCAACTGCCGCGCCTGAGTCCGTGAACTGGCGAATCCCATCCTGTAGACAACATTGTCTAGACGCGCTTCGAGGCTCATGAGAAGATTCACACCCGTGATCCCCTTAGCCTGGTCAGCACGGTAATAATATCCCCGAAACTGCTTCTCAAGCACGCCGTAAATACGCTTCACCTTCTGCTTTTCACGAAGCTGGGTCCGGTAGTCAGAGTATTTTCCCCCACGCCGCTGGCCGTGCTGTCCAGGCGCGTACGGCCTCCTCTCAAAAGCACACTTATCGCTGTAACAACGATCACCTTTCAGGAACAATTTAAGATTTTCCCGCCGACATAATCTGCAGGACGAGCCACAATATCTGGCCAAAACAGCCCCTCCTCAAAAAATCCAGTGTGTTATCTTCACTCGATCCTCTCCCGCCGAGATACCCGCCCAGGGATGAGGTCGATCCATGCCTCAGACCCTGCGCCGTTTCGGGGGCCTGCAGCCGTTGTGCGGAATGGGGGTCACGTCGCGGATCATGTTGACACTGAAACCTTCGACCTGCAGAGCGCGCAGCGCTGCCTCCCGACCCACACCGGGACCCTTCACGCGCACCTCGGCAGTCTTCATACCCTGGTCCATAGCCTGCCGGATCGCATCACGCGCCGCCAGCTGCGCCGCGAAAGGCGTGCTCTTCCGGGATCCCTTGAATCCTGATCTGCCCGCACTCGATTGCGCGATGACCCGCCCATCGGGGTCGGTAACCGTAACGATGGTATTATTGAATGTGGATTGAATGTGTACCACCCCAGTAGGGACGTTCTTTTTTTCCTTTTTGACCTTTCCTCTTTTCCTAGCGGTCTTAGCCATCTCGCACCCTTCGTATCGTTATTTCTTTCTCTTCCCCATTACGGCACGTCTCGGACCCTTGCGCGTCCGGGCGTTGGTACTTGTCCTTTGCCCGCGGACAGGCAACCCTTTTCTGTGCCTCAAACCACGGTACGCGCCAAGATCCATCAGCCGCTTGATGTTCATGGACACTTCGCGGCGCAGATCACCTTCAACCTTATGATGCTCGTCGATGATCTTCCGAATCTGCGTCACCTGCTCGCCGCTCAAATCGTCCGATTTCGTATCCCAATCAATCCCAGCCTCGGAAAGGATCCTCTGGGATGTCGTGCGGCCGATGCCGTAAATATAGGTGAGGGCGATTTCGGCTCGTTTCCCTTTAGGCAAATCGACACCAGCAATTCTAGCCAATCCTCTACTCCTTTTTCTAAGCGAATAGTAAACGCAACCGTTCAGCAGCGAAGCGACAACCTCCGCCGCATCTATCCATGGCTCAACCCTGCCGCTGCTTGTGACGCGGGTTTTCACAAATGACGCGCACGACACCTTTACGCTTCACCACTTTGCATTTTTTGCAAATACGCTTCACCGACGGTTTAACCTTCATGATCCATTATCCTTCCTCTGGCTTGCTTCCTGCTACTTTTGACCCCGATAAACGATCCGGCCTCTCGTCAAATCATATGGCGAAAGCTCGACAACCACCGTGTCTCCGGGCAAAATCTTGATGAAATGCATCCGCATCTTCCCCGAAATATGCCCCAAGACCCTGTGGCCGTTTTTGAGCTCAACCCTAAACATGGCATTGGGAAGCGTCTCGATGACAACACCCTCAACCTCAATTGCCTCTTCTTTCGCCATACCCCCTCTCAGGCCCCCCGTGTATGGTTCACCGCCATAGACGTTAACGCGTCCTTCCAAAACCCTTTTTCATGAAGCCCTCATAATGACGCGTCAACATATGCGACTCAATCTGATTTGTCGTATCCATAGCCACACCGACAACGATCAGCAACGCCGTTCCACCAAAGTAAAAAGGCACATTGAGCCGGTAAATCAATATCTCAGGCAATATGCAGATAAGCGACACATAAATCGCCCCAGCGAACGTGATTCTCGTCAAAACACGATCGATATATTCGGCGGTGTTCTTCCCGGGCCTGATACCTGGAATAAAGCCGCCGTAGCGCTTCATATTGTCTGCGACATCAACTGGATTGAAGTGCACAGCCGTGTAAAAATAGCAGAAAAAGAATATGAAGGCAACGTATATCAAAGTATAGACGATATGTCCGGGAGAAAGGGTGTTTACGACCGCCTGCAACCAGGGAATTTTTTCAACGTTCAAAAAATTGGCAATCGTCGCCGGGAACATGATAATCGACGATGCGAAGATCGGCGGGATAACCCCGGCCGTATTGATCTTCAGCGGCAGATGGGTGCTCTGTCCTCCGTACATACGACGCCCTACCACCCGTTTGGCATATTGAACCGGTATCCTGCGCTGCCCTCGCTCGACAAAAACGATCACTCCAATCACGACGATCATGAATGCCAGCAAAAGCACCATGAAGAACGGCGCGATCTCACCGGTTCCCATTAGACGGAAGGTGTTCACCACCGCAACAGGCAAGCCCGCCACGATGCCGGCAAAAATAATCAGAGAAATCCCGTTCCCTATTCCTCGCTCCGTGATCTGCTCACCGAGCCACATGAGGAACGCTGTTCCGGCTGTCAATGTCACGACTGCCAAAAGGCGGAAACCCCAACCCCCCGCCGGAACCACCATTGCGCCGCCGGGGCTTGACATCCTCTCCAGCCCGACCGCAATACCGAAGCCTTGGATCACGCTGAGGACGATTGTACCGTAGCGAGTGTACTGAACGATCTTTTTCCGCCCCTGCTCGCCTTCCTTTTTCAACTTTTCAAGATAGGGAATTACGACAGACAGCAGTTCGATGATAATGGAGGCGCTGATATAAGGCATAATGCCGAGCGCCATCACGGACATCTGACTCAGCGCTCCTCCGGAAAACATATCAAACAGACCGAAAAGCGTTCCCTGCTGCGCGTTGAAAAAAGCAGCAAGCGCAGTGCCGTCGATCCCGGGGGTCGGAATATGACATCCAAGCCGGTATACCGCCAGCATCATGAGCGTAAACAGGATCCGCTTCTTGAGCTCCGGAATCTTGGGAATGTTCTGAAAGCCGCCTATCAACGCACCCCTCCGCGGGTTAGATGATCTCTACCCTGCCACCGATCGCCTCGATTTTCTCTCTGGCCGACCGACTGACCCGATGAACGCGCACCACCATTGGGTGCTGCAACTCTCCGTTGCCGAGCAACTTCACCCCGGCGCGATCTTTCCGAAGGAGCCCGGCCTGCTGCAAAGCCTCTACGTCTACCGTGGCATCGCGCTCAAACCGATTCAAAACCTCCAGATTGACCACTGAAAATTCAGTCCTGAAGGGATTCTTGAACCCACGCTTCGGAAGACGTCGCTGCAAGGGCATCTGCCCCCCCTCGAATCCAGGGCTCGCACCGCCCCCCGAGCGTGACCGCTGCCCCTTGCTGCCACGGCAGGCAGTCTTGCCGTGCCCGGATCCTGGTCCTCTGCCGACTCTCTTACGGTTCTTCCTCGATCCCTCTGCGGGCCTCAGTTCATTTAGTTTCATAGCGTTTCCCTAGCTGGCTAATCGATCTTGACAAGAAACGACACCTTGTTGATCATGCCGCGGATCGCGGGGGTATTCTTCAACTCTACAGTCTTGTTGAGCCGCGTCAGGCCCAAACCCTTCAGCGTTTCACGCATCCTGCGGTCCTTCCCGATGCCGCTCTTCACAAGCGTAACCTTGATCGTGTCTGCTGCCATCGTATGCCTTCTCTTCTGGTTCCTAGCGGATTAATTCCTCGGGAGACTTCTCTCTGCGGCGCGCAATCTCCTCCAGCCCCCTGAGTGAGCGCAGCCCCACAACCGTCGCCCGGACGATATTATGCGGATTATGGGAGCCAAGGCATTTCGTGAGAATATTCTGAACTCCGGCGGCCTCGAGAACAGCACGCACTGCGCCCCCGGCGATCAGCCCGGTTCCGGCCCTTGCGGGCCTCAAAAGGACCCTCCCGGCACCCCACTGTCCGACGATCTCGTGCGGGATAGACGTGTCCACGAGCGAAACCTTCTTCATGTCCCGCTTCGCCCTCTCGACGCCCTTTTTTATCGCCTCGGGAACCTCGTTCGCCTTTCCAAGGCCAGTTCCCACCGTCCCTCTGCCGTCGCCGACGATCACCAGCGCACTGAAGCTGAACCGCCGCCCACCCTTGACGACCTTCGCCACACGGTTGATGTGCACGACCTTTTCAATCAGTTCTTTTCCTTCTTCTTCTTTGAACAATGCCACTCTCCCGAATTTATTTGACAGGTTGCATGGAGGGCGCGGGCCCTGGAAAAAAACCCATTTAGAATTCCAGCCCCTGACCGCGGGCCGCTTCAGATAGTGCCTTCACCCGCCCATGGTACAGAAAGCCGTTTCTGTCGAAAACAACGCTGCGGATGCCCCTTTCCAGCGCTCTCTGAGCGATCTCGGAGCCAATCAGAGCCGCTTCTCCGACATTTCCCTTCGGCTGCGGCAGCTTCTCTCTAAGGTCTTTCGACACCGTTGAGGCCTGGGCGAGCACACTTCCGGTCGAATCGTCTATAATCTGGGCGTATATGTGCCTGGAGCTTCGAAAAACACATAGTCTCGGCCTCTCCGAGGTACCCAGCACCTTCTTTCGAACCCGCCTCTGCCTTCTTTTTCTAGCTTCGGCACTGCTTACAGATCCCATCTAGTCAACCTCTTCCACGATATTTTGCCTTAAGCACGTCAGGAAACCACAGCCAATCGGGCGCAACACGACGGAACCAACGGTCGCCTATTTCCCGCCAGCCTTACCGGCCTTCCGTTTGATCTGCTCCTCAGCATACTTTACGCCCTTTCCCTTATACGGCTCGGGGGGCCTGAAATGACGGATCTTGGCTGCCGTTAAACCCAATTTCTCCCTGTCGATCCCACTGAGCACAATCTTGGTCTTTTCGATACGGGCGTCGATCCCATCAGGAAGTTCGAATTGGATCGGGTGGGAGTATCCGAGATTCAGAACCGCAACGCGACCGTTCAGTTCTGCCCGATACCCGACTCCGACGATTTCCAGCGTTCTTTCAAAGCCTTTGGTCACACCCGTCACCATGTTGTCGATCAAGACCCTGTATAAGCCGTGGACTGATCGGGCTTCGCGCGAATCATCAACCGCATTGACACGGATGTCATTTTCACCGACCTCCACTTTGACTTTGGGGTGGAGCGGCCGGGTAAGTTCCCCTTTCGGTCCACGCACCTTGATCTCGTCTCCATCGATACTGACGGACACCTTCTCCGGGTTCGGTATCGGCCTTTTCCCTATACGAGACATTCAAACCTCCGCTATTCCCAAATACAACCGCGATTACCAGACAGCGCAAAGGATCTCGCCGCCGAGCCCCTGCTTCATGGCCTCGCGGTCCGTCATCATCCCCTTGGATGTGGACACGATGTTGATACCCAATCCATTCAGAACAGGCGGTATCTCCTCATGTCCTTTATAAACGCGGCAGCTCGGTTTGCTCACCCGTTTGATCCCGTCTATCACCGGAGAGCCGTCCTTGTCATAGCGTAAAAAGATCCGTATCTGTCGGTGCCGCCCGTCGGAAACCATTTTGAAATTTTTGATATACCCTTCGGATTTCAGCACCTTCACCATATTCAACTTCACTCTTGAGGCGGGTACATCCAGGACTTCATGAGACGCGCGCAAGGCGTTTCTGATGCGAGTGAGCATGTCCGCGATGGGGTCCGTCATTGTCATCCCAAAAACTCCTTCATACCATTCTCGTTAAGGGCCATCCATTCTCACCAGCTGGATTTGACCACGCCGGGTATCTCACCGCTCAAGGCCAGATTTCTAAAACATATCCGGCAGATGCCGAATTTTCTCAGATATGCCCGGCTGCGGCCGCACATAGGGCAACGATTGTAGTTACGTGTGGAAAATTTGGCCTTTCTCTGTGCCTTTACAATAAGCGATGTCCGAGCCAAAATAACCCCCTATCAATTACGAAATGGCATTCCAAGTTGTTTCAACATGAACAGGGCCTCGTCATCGGTCCTGGCACTGGACACAATCGAGATATTGATGCCCTTTACCTTGTCGATCTTGTCATACTCGATTTCCGGGAAAATAATATGCTCCTTTATCCCGATGCTGCAATTCCCCATTCCGTCAAAGATTTTGTCCGAAATTCCACGGAAATCGCGCACACGGGGCAAGGCGATATTGAACAGCTTATCAAGGAACTCGAACATCCGCACATGCCGAAGGGTCACCATGCATCCGATGGGCATCCCCTGGCGCAGTTTGAAACCGGCGATGGATTTCTTCGCCTTTGTTATGAGTGCCTTCTGACCGGCAATTCGTGTCAGTTCGTCGATACCGTAATCCAGCACCTTGATGTTCTGAATCGCCTCGCCAAGCCCCATATTCAACACAACCTTCTCTATCCTGGGGACTGCCATGATGGAGGTGTAACCGAATTCCTTCATCAGGGCGGGTACTACCTCAGTCTCATACTTTTCTTTCAATCGAGACACGTTGTCCTCCTCGAAGCCGATCCATCAGGAATCGGAAATAAACCAGGACGCCCCGCCATATCAGGCGTCCACCGCTTCCCCACATTTCCTGCAGGTTCGGATCTTTGTTCCGTCCTCAAGGACACGCTTGCCGATCCTCGTCGCCTCAGCACACTTGTTGCACACGACCATGACGTTCGAGATGTGTAAGGAAGCCTCCTTCTCGATGATCCCACCCTGTCCCGTGCGCGGGTTCGGCTTGGCATGCCTCTTGACCACGTTTACCTTTTCGACAATCAACCGCCCCTTTTCAGAATCGACTTTGAGCACGGTACCGATCTTTCCTTTTTCCTTGCCGGCGATGACCATTACCTTGTCATTCTTTTTGATTGTAGGATGTTTCTTCAGCACTTTAAAGGCTCCTTATCCGCAACGGTCCTCGGGGCATCTACAGCACCTCGGGTGCAAGCGAAACAATTTTCATAAAATTCTTGGCCCGCAGTTCCCGGGCCACCGGGCCGAAGATTCGGGTTCCGATCGGCTCTTTCTGCGTATTGATAAGAACGGCGGAGTTGTCATCAAATTTGATGTAAGATCCATCCGGCCTACGGATCTCCTTCTTGGTCCTGACGATGACCGCTTTGGCCACGTCGCCCTTCTTCACCTTCGAGTTTGGCATCGCCTCCTTGATCGAGACGACGATGATGTCGCCTACACCGGCATAACGCCTCTTTGCTCCCCCAAGGACCTTGATGCAAGACAGGAGTTTAGCGCCGGAGTTATCCGCCACTTTAAGCTGACTTTCCATCTGTATCATATGTCGTCTCCAACCACAGACCTGTTAACCGCTAAAGCGTCACTGCCTTCTCAAGAATCTCGATCACTTGCCATCGCTTCCGCTTGCTGAGGGGTCGGCTTTCGACGATGCGAACCTTGTCCCCAATTTCACATAGGTTCTTGGGGTCATGCGCCAGATATTTAGCATGTCTGCGGAGGTATTTCCCGTAGCTCTTATCACGGGTCAAATGCTCGACAATGACACCAGCCGTCTTGTCCATCTTATTACTGACAACGGTGCCGACCAGTTTTCTGCGTAAGCCTCGCTCTGCCATCGTCTCCTCGCCCTAGTCAGTCATATTGCGCGTTTTGTTTTCCACAAGAATCGTCTTGACCCTTGCCAAGTCGCGCTTGGTCTTGCAGATCATTGCCGTATTCCCGAGCTGGCCCGTAGCCTTCTGAAACCTCAGATTAAACAGCTCCTGACTGAGGTCCTTCTCCTTCTGCCGCAATTCACCCGCACTCAGATCTCTCAATTCTTTCGCCTTCATCGCGTCATGATCTCCTGCTGACAAAGCGGGTTGCAAAAGGAAGCTTAAATCCGGCCAGACGAAATGCCTCCCCTGCAACATTTTCGGCTACACCTTCAAGCTCGTAAAGAATTCTCCCGGGCTTCACGACCGCCACCCAGGCTTCGGGCGCTCCTTTCCCCTTGCCCATCCGCGTTTCTGCAGGCTTCTTGCTGATGGGCTTATCCGGAAAGATCCGAATCCAAATCTTGCCGCCACGCTTGACATGACGCGTTACTGCGACACGGGCGGCCTCGATCTGCTGTGCGCTCATATGCCCGCACTCCACCGCCTGCAGCCCGTAGTCCCCGAATTCGAGGGTGTTGCCACGCATGGCCTTCCCTTTCGTGCGGCCTTTCTGTCTCTTGCGATATTTGACCTTCTTAGGGCTAAGCATAACATCTATTCCTTCTTGCTCTTTTCAGGGAGTATCTCACCCTTGAAGATGGTTACCTTGACTCCTATCACGCCATAAGTGGTAAAGGCCTTGGCGAAGCCATAATCGACATCGGCACGAATGGTATGCAACGGAACCCTGCCCTCTCGATACCATTCACGGCGCGCCATCTCAGCACCGCCAAGCCGTCCCGCACACGCGATCTTGATGCCTTGCGCTCCGAAGCGCAGGGAGGAGCTGACAGCCTTTTTCATCGCTCGGCGAAAAGCGATCCGCCGCACGAGCTGCATTGCCACGTTCTCAGCAACAAGTTGAGCTTCCACCTCAGGCTTCCGCACTTCCTGGATATCCACGATAATCTCACGCTTGACCTGCTTCTCGAGCTCCCTCTTCAACTTCTCGATCTCAGTGCCCTTCTTGCCGATTACGATGCCAGGCCTTGCGGTGTGAATCCGAATCCGGATCTTGCTTGCAGCCCGCTCAATCTCAATCTTTGCGACACCAGCCTGCTGGAGCTTCTCCTTGAGGAATTTGCGGATCTTGAAATCTTCGAGCACGAATTCGGAGTATTCCTTCCCCGCAAACCACCTTGAATCCCAGTTCTTGTTGATCCCCAGCCTGAAACCGACGGGATGAACTTTCTGTCCCAATTGACACCTCCAGCATGGTCAAGCATTACAGCCGCCGTGACAGCGGCCGACTCATCATCTCAAAAAAACCCTGTGTCTCACCCCTCCCCGCGGTCATAATCTTCCGCACACGTCAGCAACCCCCGGGGAGTAGTAGCTTGCAGGCTGCCTATGCCTCATCCAGAACAACCGTCAAGTGGCTCGTCCGCTTTCGGATACGCGTCGCACGACCGAGCGCTCTCGGTCTCCACCGCTTCATCAGAGGCCCTTCATCGGCGTAAATACGCTTGATATATAGTCTGTCCACGTCAGCCCCGGCATTCTGCTCCGCATTGGCAATCGCAGACTGAACCAGCTTCCGAAGGATACGCGCCCCTTTCTGAGGGGCATAGCCAAGCCTCTGAACCGCCTCGTCAACCCTTCTTCCCCTCACTTCGTCCATGACCAGCCGGATCTTCTGCGGGGAGATATGCACAAACCTTGCTTTTGCAGTCGTTTCCATCTCTTTGCCTTCAGCTTTAATACCCGCAGGCTACTTTTTCTTGCCCTTGAGTTTCGATTTCTTGTCCCCGGCATGACCATAGAAGGTGCGTGTCGGTGCAAATTCGCCCAGCTTGTGCCCTACCATGTCCTCCGAAACAAAGACGGGCAAAAACTTCTTACCGTTATGAACGGCGAAGGTAAGTCCGACAAATTCCGGTAGTATGGTCGACCTGCGGGACCACGTCTTGATGATCTTCCTGCTCTGCGTTTCTGCAGCCACCTGCGCCTTTTTCAACAGATGGTCGTCCACAAAAGGACCTTTTTTCAGGGATCTCGGCAAAGTTATTCCTCCTCACGCTCGGTAGCCGTATTCCGACCAAACACCATAGCGGGTCGAGCGGGACGGCCATACCACTAAATCACTTTTTGCTTCTTCGCTTAACGATGAGCTTATCGCTGGCTTTCCTGACTCGGGTCTTGTAACCCTTTGTCGGAACGCCCCATGGGGTCACAGGATGACGGCCTCCAGAGGATTTCCCCTCGCCGCCCCCATGCGGATGGTCTACCGGGTTCATGGCAACGCCTCTCACATGAGGACGCTTGCCCAGCCAACGGTTCCTTCCGGCCTTGCCAGCCGACAGGATCTCATGCTCCAGATTACCAACCTGACCGATGGTAGCGCGGCAGTCCTGCAAAACCGCTCTGACTTCACCAGAAGGCAGCTTGATCTGGGCGTACTTGCCCTCTTTAGCCATGAGCTGCGCATAGGCGCCGGCGCTCCGGACCATCTGGCCCCCATGGCCGAGATTCATTTCGATATTATGAATATGCGTCCCCAAAGGGATCAACCTGAGTGGCAGACAATTCCCCGTCCGAACCTCCGCTTCGGGTCCAGAGAATACCTGGTCGCCGACCTGGAGTTTGTGGGGCGCGATGATATACCGTTTCTCGCCGTCGGCATAATGCAGAAGCGCGATCCGGGCACCCCTGTTCGGGTCGTACTCGATTGCAGCGACCTTGGCGGGGATTGAATCCTTCTCTCTATGAAAGTCAATGACCCGGTAGCGACGCTTGTGTCCGCCCCCTTTATGGCGGGCAGTCAATCTGCCTAGCGCATTCCGTCCACCGGAACTCTTGAGCGGCCTCAGCAGAGTCTTCTCGGGCTCTTTCTTGGTGATTTCCTCGAATGTCGATGTCGTCTGGTATCGCCTTCCAGGGGAGGTCGGCTTGTGTTTTCTTATAGCCATGCTATATTCTCCGCAGCGCCCTCTCGGCCCCGTCTCCGGGTTTAAAGTCCTTCGAATAATTCAATATTTTCGCCGGGCGCAAGTTTGACAATCGCCTTTTTCCAGTCGGAACGCTTCCCGAAATGGCGACCGACACGGCGCTTTTTACCCTGTACATTCACCGTGCGGACATCAAGAACCTTTACCTTGAAAAGCTTCTCGACCGCCTTTCGAATCTCGATCTTGTTCGCGTGCTTGTGCACCTTGAAAGAAATTCGGTTGGCCTGGCTCTTCTGCAGCCCGGACTTCTCGGTGATATGCGGGGCTTCGATGACCTGATAGGTGTCCACTACGATATCAGTGCCTCCTCTATCCTGTCGATGGCAGGCTTCTCAAGGAACAGATGGTCGAACTTCAGGAGGTCGTACACATTCAACCCCTCTGAACGTAGGACCTTCACCCAGGGAACATTCCTTGAAGACTTCTCCAGTTTCTCGTTTTTATCGGCAGTTACAATCAAGGCCTTCGTGACATCGAAACGGCGCATGACCCCGACAAACGACTTCGTCTTGATCTCAGGCAGACTGAAATCCTCGACAATGAACAGTTGGCTCCCTGTCAGTTTGTCGCTCAGCGCCATCCGCAAGGCGGCCTTGCGTACCTTCTTGCTCACCTTTTTCACGTACGCCCTCGGCTGGGGTCCAAAGGCGACCCCTCCGCCACGCCGCGTCGGTGAAGAAGCCGATCCCGCTCTCGCCCTTCCGGTCCCCTTCTGTCTGTATAGTTTCCGCGTTGAGGCATTCACAAGGGAACGGCTCTTACAAGCCGCAGTTCCAGCCCTGCGCCGGTTCACCTGAGAAACCACGACCTCGTGCAGGACATGCTCTTTGACCGGCACGCTGAAGATCTCATCCTTCAGTTCCGTTTCAGAAATCTTCTCTTTCCGAAGATTGTATACGTCTATAAGAGTCATTCTAAGCCTCTGTTCTCTCACCCTACCCGATTCAGACCTTGCAGATCTCGACGATGCTGTTCCGGCTCCCGGGAACGGCCCCCTTGAGCATAAGCAGATTCATCTCAGGGCGCACATCGACCACCCGGATGTTCTTGACCGTCAGGCGCTGTGTCCCCATTCGACCCGGCAGTTTTTTGCCCTTGATCACACGACCGGGGGTGGTGTTGCAGCCAATGGATCCCGGAACCCGGTGAGACCGGCTTCCGTGCGTCTTCCGGCCGCCGCCAAATCCCCATCTTTTCATAACGCCTGCAAAGCCGCGCCCTTTGCTCGTGCCGACGATGTTAACGGTCTCGCCAGGGAAGAAAACATCTACCGTAATCTCCTGTCCGAGCTCGAACATCTGAGGGTCGTCCACCTTCACCTCGCGCAGATGAGCGAATCCACCTTTGCCTGCAGCCTTGAAGTGCCCTTGCAAAGGCTTGTTGAGCCGCTTCTCGGGCTTCGATTCATAGCCAACCTGGACAGCGGCGTACCCATCCTTCTCCGGAGTCTTCTTTTGCACAACAACGCAGGGGCCCACTTTCAGCAGCGTCACCGGTACGCTTTTGCCTTCCTCGACAAAAACACGTGTCATGCCTATCTTTTTTCCAAGTAGCCTGTTAAGCATCTGAATCAGCTCCAATCCGCAGCCCGGCACGGCGGCCGTCTAACCTCTTTTCACCTCTAGAGTTTGATCTCCACATCCACACCCGCAGCCAAATCCAGCTTCATCAAGGCGTCGACCGTCTGCTGGGTTGGCTCGAGAATATCCAGAAGCCGCTTATGGGTTCTTATTTCGAACTGCTCTCGCGATTTCTTGTTTACATGGGGAGATCTCAACACACAATATTTATTGATGACCGTCGGTAAAGGGATCGGCCCGGCAACCCGCGCACCCGTCTCCCTGGCCGTTTCAAGGATCTCCATCGCCGACTGATCAAGCAGCTTGTGGTCATAAGCCTTTAAGCGTATCCGGATCTTCTGGTTGGCTAACATTCGCATATTCCTTATTCAATAATTTCACTGATGACGCCGGCGCCGACCGTTCTGCCGCCCTCACGGATGGCGAACCGCAGTTCCTTCTCCATCGCAATCGGCGTGATCAGCTT
>NZ_AULM01000052.1 GCF_000422285.1 Desulfatiglans anilini DSM 4660 | reverse complement strand
CGTCAATCTGCACGTTTGTTTGTGCGGCGACCTACAGGTCGCCTCCGCACAAACGCTGGATTTCCTTGATATTGGCCAAAAATCCTCATTTCCGGCCGGGGAAGCGGCTCGTGCCTGGTAAGGAGCCTTTTGCGGATGGGGAAACGGGGCCTGCCGAGTGAAAAAACATTGCCGGATGGAGTAACAGCGCATTTTGGATGGAGAAGTCATTTCCACAGGGGGTAACCGGCCCTCAGCGAACAAAACAACCGTTTCCAAAGGGGAAACGGTTTGTCATCGGTGAAGAACCGGATGGACGGTGCTATGTTGGATCAGATCGCGAAATTTCTTTTCGAAGTGGGGATGCTTAAGAAGACCCCCCGAACCGGCTACCAGTTTCTCGGCTCCGGCAGGGAATCGGTGGCGGCACACTCTTTCCGCACGGTGGTGATCGGCTACGTGCTTGCCTCACGCACGCCCGGCGTCGACCTCAGCCGGGTGATCCAGCTGTGCCTCTTCCACGACCTGCCCGAGGCCCGCACGGGCGACCACAACTACGTCAACAAACGCTATGTGACGGTCGACGAGGTGCGCGCGCTCCAGGACCAGGTCGGCGGCCTACCGTTCGGCGCCGACATCCTCTCCCTCTTCAATGAATTCAACGAGGGAGCGACGATCGAGGCCCGGCTCGCGAAGGATGCCGATCAGCTGGACCTCATCCTGGAATTGAAGGCCTACAAGGACCTGGGAAACCCGCACGCCGAGGACTGGCTCTCGTTCGCCCTGCAGCGGCTCTCGACGGACGAGGCGCGGGCGCTGGCGCATGTCGTGCTCGAAACCGATTGGACCGACTGGTGGTTCGACAAGCAGACGGACTGGTGGGTCAACGGCCCGAACGGCCGCCGCGACGTTGAATAGGCATCGATTGTCCGCTCATGGGGCGGCATCCCCCATCCTCGAGTCCTGCACCATCCGTTCGAACTCCCCCAGGAACCCCTCGAAGACCTCGAAGGCCTCCCCCACGAAGGCCAGGCCGTCGAGGTCGATCCCCACACCCCGGAGCAGCGCGGCGGGCTCCGCGCTCCCGCCCGCTTCGAAAAGCCGGTTGAGCCTTGCGGCGAACCGCGCCCCTTCATCCAGATACCGCCGATAGAGAACCGCCGATATCAGCTGCCCGTACACATAGACCCAGCAGGTCAGCGGCCGATGGAAAAGGTGCGGGACGAGCACCCAGCCGTCCCGGTAGGCGCCGGGCATCTCTATGCCGTCCGCGTAAAGCCGGCTGTTTTCCTCCATCCAGGCCCCGCCGATGAAATCCGCATCGAGCGGGCTGACCCTCCGCCGCCGGTTCAGCGCCAGTTCGAAACGGGTCAGCACGCTTTGGCGCATAACCGTCGCAATGAAGCCCTCGATGCATGCGGCGGCAAGCTGCATGCCCACCTCCGCCGGCGCGCCTTCCACCGCCCACTGCCGGCAGGCGAGCAGCTCGAAGAGCGTCGCGGCGGCCTCCTCCACCACCCGCGACCCGTCGAAAACGAGGCCGCTCTGCCGGGCGGCAAGGGTATAGTGGACCGCATGTCCGATTTCGTGGGCGAGCGTCAGAAAATCCCGAAAGGAACCGGTGTAGGAGAGAAAGACATACGGCAGCCTCTGGGGCGGAGGTGCATGGCAGAAGGCGCCTCCCTGCTTCCCGGCCTTGGGCGCGGCATCTATCCGGCCATCGGTAAAAACCCGGCTCACGGCTTCGTGCCAGGCGGGTGCGACGGCGCCGGCCGTCCGTTCAAGCCGCCTCCTCGCCGCCCCGAAGGAAGCGCTGCAGGCTCCTCGGCCCCACGGGGCCGCGAGATCCTCCATCGCCAGCCGTGCGGATCCGAACGCTGCGGCCTTCAGGCGAAAATACCGAGTCGCCAGGGAATAGCGGGGTTCCACCAGGTCAAGGAGTTCGGAAATCTTCTTTGCCTCGAAGCCGCCGGCAAGCGCGGCTGCATCGAGCGGGGAGCCGAATCCGCGTGCAGAGGTGTCCAGGATCTCGTGGTGAGTCAAGGTGTCGAGGGCGAAGGCCATCTGAGGGATGCAGGGATCGAGCGCCTGATAGATTCCGTGGAAGGCCGCCTTCCGCCGACGCGCATCCGCCGCACCCAGACGCCCGAGGGCCTCGGGCAGGCCGATCGGCCTGCCGCCGCGCCGGGGCTCCCGAATCCGCAGGGCGCCGAGCGTCATGTCGTAGAAGAGGCGCCAGGCCTCCCGGGCCGTCAGGTCCCGGTCGAGAGCCAGATGCTCGGCCGCCTCCGGCAGAAAAGCAGGGGCCTGCCGGATGATACGCCGCAGGTAGGGGCCGTATCCACGGCAGGCGGGATGCGCGGCAAGATCCGCCAGGGTGCCGGGCCCCATCCGCGCCAGCTGCAGCGGGAAGAAAATCAGGAGTTTCTTCACCGCTCCGAGGATCCCGGAGGCACGTCCGTAAAGGGCGCGCGAGGCCTCCCCCTGGGTGTCGGCGGCCAACAGGAGCATCGCGTAACCCAGGGGCCGGAGGATCCTCTCCCGGCAGGCCTCGAAGGCCTCCAGAGCGCGGGCGGCCTCCGCCGGCTCGACGCAACGCTCCTGCACCCGCCCCTCCCACGAGTGACGGAACACCTCTGCCGCGACCAGGGCCTCCCCCAGGTCGCGTTCGATGGCCGGGTCCAAAGGACTGTCGTACAGGACGCTCAAATCCCAGCTCGGGGGCCCTGCCTCCCGATCACCCATACGCCCGTCCCGCGAAGGGCCCCGGGACGGCATGGGTTCTTCCACCCGAAGACCTGCCCGGCTGATGGAGTCTGCACTCTTCACACGTTGCATCCATGGTGCTCCATTCTGCGATTCCGGCCGCTCTGCAGCCGGATCCGGCAGGTCCCGGGGGAGGCCGCCTTCAGGGCGGCGCCTACATGGGGACGAAGTTGTTCGCCTCGAAGTACTCTTCCTTGAGGGATTCCAGCTCCTTTTCGAAGGCCCGGTAATGATCCTCTTCCCACTCGGCCAACTCCTGGTAAAAGGCCTTGACCTCCGGTTCTTCGGCTTCCTCGGCGCGTGCGCGGTAGAACCTCATCGCATCGAGTTCGAGCTTCAGACCGATGGTGAGCGCGCTGATCTCGAAATGGCTGTCTTTGATGCGCTTCCGAATCTCCCTGGTGAAGATGGGGTGCGCCGCATGCCGGTAGCTGTTGGTCGCGAGCGCCCGCTCGAGGTCGTAGGCGCCCTTCTCCACAAGGTTCTTGTACTGGTGCTGGAGATACTTGAAGTGCCCCATCTCCTCCTGGGCCATCCTCCTGAAGGTCTCCTTCCCCTGCGGATCGCTCGTCGCCTCGGCCGCATTCTTGTAGAAATAATGCCCCGCGAGCTCCGCCTGCATCGCCGTCTTCAGTCCCTGCAGCAGCTTCTTCTCCGTCTTCTCCATGCCCAACCTCCACCCTCTCGATGGTTGCCCCGCGCCCGGCCGCTGATGTCGAAGCCGGACAAGCGATCCGCATTCCGGCCGCGGCCCGCCCTTTCGACACAGGGGCATGCCACGGCGCCTCCGCGGCCCGGCGGCCTCAGCCTGAGCACATCGGCGCGGACGCCTATCCGGCTCCAGCCTGCAGCCTTGGTTCTCCGCGCTCTCGTGGTCTCAGGCCAAGCGCAGCGGCCGCACTCTCCGATCCGCGCCTCCCATTCTCAACCATAGACGCTACACCGCCTCAGGCGGACTGCATCGTGAACCGCCACTGGCAGAACATCGTTTCCGGATGCGGGTCGGGCGGCGCAAACAGGCATTCGACCCGGATGCGGTCATCCACCGCGTGCGCAAAGCTCTCGAACTCGCCCCGGTGCATCTCCTTGCAGACGTACTCCCCGAGTCCACGCTTCAGGCGCGCCTCCTGCGTCGGACACGAAGGAACGGAGATCAGGACCTCGTCCGGCCCCGCCTCGATCTCGTACCCCACCAGGATGCACCAGGGAAAGTACCGGAGGGCCTCTACGAAGCCCTCGAGGCCTTTCGCCCGGATGCCGAATCGCTGCACCAGGTCCTTGGCCGCCATGGCCGGCACCCTGCCCCACACCTGTTCGTTCAGCCTCTCGGCCGTCGGCTGCCCGAACCGCTCGGCCGCATAAATGAACCAGAAGGCGTCGATAACACGGTAATGCCAGAGCAGAAAGGCGATGTACTTCCGGAGATCCTCCGCCTCCATCTCCTCGAAGATGCGCAGATCCATGAATGGTGCCTCCACCGTCGAAAGGGTTTCCGCCCCGCTCGACACCTCGCGCCGGCCCTGCAGGCCGCCCCGCCGCTGTTTACTTCGAGCGGACGGGAGCCCGCCAACCGGGGCGCCCGGGTCCAGCCGGCCGCGGCTGCGGCGGGCCGGTCCATGCCTGAAGGAATCGCCCGAATATCTTTGCGGATAACGCTCCGGCGCATGCCGGGTCAAACACGCCCGGTTCGCGCCCAGAAGGGATCACCCGAACATCTTTTCAGGCGGCCTGCGCTCCGGGACGTAGCGGCGAGGCATGCGCTCCTCGTTCCAATCCTCCGACACGTACAGGTTGCAGTAGCAACTGCCGTACTCGGCCACATCTGCCTCCCGGTAGACGCAGGGGCAGAGGATGTCCTTGTCCTTCTCCCGGCTGCCCGAAGCGAGCCTGCACGGACAGCACATGTACCCGTAGCGGTCCTTGTTGACGAGCAGGGCGCCGAGGAGGTCCATCACCCGCTCCCTGTCCTTGTTGAAATAGTAGCCTTTCGGCTCCTGCACCTTTCGCAGCGTCTCGTAAAGCTTCTCGACTTCGTCCATTCTCGTTCGATCCCCTTCTAATGATGTTCGTGCTCCATCTCGGCGATCGGTTTTTCCGTGAAGAGATAATCCTTCAGTTCCTTGTCGAAGGCCGGGTCGATCCGCCGGATCCATTCCATCAGCATGGCGGCGTGCTCCTTCTCTTCGTCCCGATTGTGGGCCAGGATCGCCTTCAGGCCCTCGTCCTTGCAGACATCGACGCGCTGGTTGTACCAGTCGACAGCCTCCAGTTCCTCGATCAGAGAGATGATCGCGCGATGCATGTCTTTGGTTTCCTGCGATAATTCAGCTGTAGGCTCGTGGAGTCCCTCGTGGCCCATGATATCCTCCTTGTCTTGACAGGTTCGATTGCGTGGCCGCAGCCGGAGAACAGCCTCCGGCCGGTTCTGATGCTCTCACCTTATAAAGCGTTTGCACCCGGGGTCAATCCTTTTCTCGCCCTCGACCGCAGCACCGGCAGGTCTTCGGTCGATGAGGCAGGATGGAACGCGCCGGTATTGAACCAACCGTCGAAGAACCGCCGGCCGGCGCCCCCGGAGGCCGACCCGCCGCGCCCGCACCCCGAGGCGGAACGCCGGCCCCCGGCTTCCAGACCGGGGAGGCCCGACCGCGCTGCGGAATCGAGGCCGTGCGTGAGGATGGCCGGCCGGGAAAAAATCGCAGGAGCTTGACGCGGATGACGCTCTTCTGGTAACAGTCTCCCCCGTATTGTGCTCGAACAGGTTGGCGCCTGCGACGCCGGCCCGAGCCTTCATCCGGCCGTTTCGTCCTGAAGGTGCAGGGGCGGCGGACAACCCCCCCTTCTTGCTGAGAGGAAAAGTGCGATCATGGGAATCCGGCAGTCCATCGCGGAGTTGATGAACCAGACCGGCGTGCAGTTCGGGACCAGCGGGGTCCGCGGACTTGCCGCCGACATGACGGACGGCGTCTGCTACTGCTACACGGCCGCCTTTCTCCAATACCTCGAAGAATGCGGCGAATCTTGCCCCGGCGAGGCCGTCGCCCTCGGGGGCGACTTGCGTCCGAGCACCGGGCGCATCATGCGGGCCGCCGCCCGGGCGATCGCCGACAAGGGCTACCGGGTCGAGCACGCGGGAAAGCTCTCGAGCCCGGCCCTCGCCCTCCACGGCATCGAGGAGGGCATCCCGACCGTCATGGTCACCGGCAGCCACATCCCCGAGGACCGAAACGGGATCAAATACAACAAGAAAACGGGTGAGATTCTCAAGGCGGACGAGGCGGGGATCCGCCGGCAGGTGGTGGACCTCCCGGACAAACTCTTCGACGGCGCGGGAAGGCTCCTCGAACCGGCGGCGCTCCCCCCGCTCAGCGAGGCGGCCGGGGAGCGCTATATCCGGCGCTTCCTGGATTTCTTCCCGGCCGGCTGCTTGCAGGGGGCGCGGATCGGGGTCTACGGACATTCATCGGTCAGCCGGGAAACGATGGTGACGGTCCTCGGCCGCCTCGGCGCGGCCGTGACCCGCCTCGGGTTTTCGGAGCGCTTCATCCCGGTCGACACGGAGGCCCTGCGCCCCGAGGACGTAGCAGCCGCCGCGGAGTGGGCCCGGCAGGACCGCTTCGACGCCATCGTCTCGACCGACGGCGACGGGGACCGGCCCCTCATCGCCGACGAAGCCGGCCGCTGGCTCCGCGGGGACATCGCCGGCATCCTCTGCGCCGCCTATCTCGAGGCCGATGCGGTGGTCCTTCCGGTTTCATGCAACTCGGCCGTCGAGCGGTGCGGTTTTTTCGAGCGCGTCCACCGCACCCGCATCGGCTCGCCCTACGTCATCGAGGGGATGCTGCAGGCCGCAGCCGACGGCGCGCGCCGCGTGGTGGGCTACGAGGCGAACGGGGGGTTCATGACCGCCTCCCCGATCGCCAAGAACGGCCGGGTCCTGCCGCCCCTTCCCACCCGGGACGCCATCATCGTGCATCTCGCCCTTCTGATGGCAGCCCGGGAAGAGGGCGGACCGCTCAGTGCGCTGCTCGAAAAGCTCCCCCGGCGTTTCACCTTCAGCGACCGCCTCAAAGACTTTCCGTCCGAAACGAGCCGCCGGATACTGGAAGGACTCTCGACCGGCGGCCTCGAGCAGGACTTGAAGCGGCTCGCCGCCCTCTTCGGTCCCTCCTTCGGCCGTCCGGCCGCCTGCGACAGGATCGACGGGCTCCGCGTCACCTTCGAGGGCGGCGACGTGGTTCACCTCCGGCCCTCCGGGAATGCACCGGAGTTCCGCTGCTACACCGAGGCCGGGACCCCGGCGCGGGCAGAAGAGCTGAACCGCACTTGCCTGACGTTGATGGAATCCTGGCGCTGAATCCGCGGCCGGGCGGCTCACTCAGGCTGAATCCCTGACGGCAAGCCCTAACCGCGTGTTGCGGCAGGTTCCTCCCAAGGCCTCATCCCGCTGATCCGGACGGGTGGCTCGAAAAGCCGCCGCCTTGGTTCAGCTCGACGGGCCGCCCGCTTACGAGCCGAGGATCTCCTCGGGGATGTCTGCCAGGCGGGGATTGGCCGCGTCCTTCGGGGAAAGGAGCGGCTCGGCGACCGGCCAGGGGATGGCGAGGGCCGGGTCGGACCAGTGGATGCCGTATTCATCCCCGGGGGCATAGAAGTCGGTGCATTTGTAGACCACGTCGGCTGTTTCGCTCACCACGCAGAACCCGTGGGCGAACCCGGCCGGGATGAAGATCTGACGGTGGTTTTCGCTGGAAAGGACCGCCGAGACCCATTTCCCGAAGGTGGGGGAGCCGCGCCGGATGTCGACCGCCACATCGAAGACCTCCCCGCTGATGACGTAGACCAGCTTCGCCTGCGGATGCCGCAGCTGATAGTGGAGGCCGCGCAGGGTCCCCTTCCGCGAATGGGAGAAGTTGTCCTGGACGAACGTGCACGGGATGCCGCCCTGGTGGAAGGTCCTCTGGTGGTAGGTCTCCATGAAGTAGCCCCGCCCGTCCTCGAAGGCCTTCGGCTCGACGAAAACGACCCCCGGCAGCCCGGACTCAATAAAGTTCATCGGCATGACGGTCGTCCCCCTCTTCGAGGATATCGAGCAAATAGCGCCCGTACTCGGCCTGGTACATCTCGTCGGCGAGCCGCCGCAGCTGCCCCCGGTCGATGTAGCCGAGGCGGTAGGCGATCTCCTCGATGCAGGCGATCTTCAGCCCCTGCCGCTCCTGGATGGCCCGCACGAAGTGAATGGCGTGGTGCAGGGATTCATGGGTGCCGGTGTCGAGCCACGCATACCCGCGGCCCAGAAGCTCCACCCGCAGCTGCCCGCGCTCGAGGTAGGCGAGGTTCACGTCCGTGATCTCGAGCTCGCCCCGCGGCGACGGCTTCAGGCCTTCGGCGATCCCCACCACCCGGTTGTCGTAGAAATAGAGCCCGGGGACGGCATAGCGAGAGCGGGGCGACTCCGGCTTTTCCTGGATCCCGGTCACCCGCCCCTCCTGATCGAAGTCCACCACCCCGTAGCGCCGCGGGTCCTTCACGGCGTATCCGAAGATGATCCCCCCGCGCTCGAGCCCCCTACAGCGCTGCAGCAACTGTGAAAACCCGTGGCCGTGGAAGATGTTGTCGCCCAGGACGAGCGCCACGCTGTCCGCGCCGATGAACTCCCGGCCGATGAGGAAGGCCTGGGCCAACCCCTCCGGGCGCGGCTGCTCCGCGTAGGAAATCGAGATGTTCAGGTTCGATCCGTCCCCCAGAAGAAGCTCGAAGCGGGGCAGATCCTCGGGGGTCGAGATGATCAGGATCTCGCGGATCCCCGCCAGCATGAGGACCGACAAGGGATAGTAGATCATCGGTTTGTCGTAGACCGGTATGAGCTGCTTGCTCAGCACGCGCGTTATGGGGTAGAGCCGGGTGCCGGACCCGCCCGCCAGAATGATGCCTTTCATTGGATGCTCCTGTTGAGATGTGCAGCCCTGGTGCATGTGCCGACATCAGGGTCCTGGTTCGCTTCCGTCAGGGTACGAGGGTCTTGCTTTCGCATCGAGGAGATCAAGCATGTGGGCGGAGGCAGCCTCCTTAGCCGCGCCGCCGGCCAAAATGCAGCGCGACGCCGGGATTGGCCCGAAAGACCGTCGCCGGGTGGACAGGCGGTTCCTGCCGGGCAAAAACCCTTTCCGAACTGGAAACCGGGATGCGCCCGACGACCCGCTGCAGCCCCTTCGGCGGGGACCGCATCAGCCGTATTGGGCCGAGACCCACCGTCGGTACTCCCCGCTCCGGACGCAGTGGATCCAGTTGCTGTGCTCGAGGTACCAGCGCACCGTCTTGCGGAGGCCCGTATCGAGGGACTCCTCGGGTCCCCAGCCGAGTTCGGTCCGAAGCCGCGTGAAGTCCATGGCGTAGCGGAGGTCGTGCCCGGGCCGGTCCTTCACGAAACGGATCAGGCTCCGGTAAGGGACCCCGTTTCCCTGCGGCCGCTCCTCCTCCAGGATGTCGCAGATCCGCTCGACCAGGGCGAGGTTTTTCATCTCCTGGTTGCCGCCGATGTTGTAGGTGGCCCCGCGGCGCCCCTCCTTCATGATGGCCCAGATCGCCCGGCAGTGGTCGCGCACGTAGAGCCAGTCGCGGACCTGGCGGCCGTCGCCGTAAATGGGCAGCGGCCGTCCTTCGCAGGCGTTCAGGACCATCAGGGGGATGAGCTTCTCCGGAAACTGGTAGGGGCCGTAGTTGTTCGAGCAGTTCGAAAGGGTCACCGGCAGCCCGTAGGTCGTGTGGTAGGCGCGCACCAGGTGATCGGAGGATGCCTTCGAGGCCGAATACGGGCTGCTCGGACAGTAGGGGGTGCTCTCCGTGAAGGCCCCCTCGCGGCCGAGGCTCCCGTAGACCTCGTCGGTGCTGATGTGATGGAACAGGCGCACCTGCCCGCTGTGGGCCCGGGCCTGTTCGAGCAGGGTGAAGGTCCCCACGATGTTGGTGCGGATGAAGGCGTCCGGCGCCACGATGGACCGATCGACATGGGACTCCGCGGCGAAGTGGCAGACGCAGTCGATCCCGTGGTCGGAAAAGACCGACTCGATGAAGGGTCCGTCGCAGATGTCTCCCTGCTCGAAGACGTAGCGCCCGGGGAAGCGCTCCTCGAGGCCCGCGAGGTTCTCCGGGTTCCCGGCGTAGGTCAGCTTGTCGACGTTGACGATGCGCCCCGTAAAGTCCGATTCCTCCAGCAGATAACGGACGAAATTGCTGCCGATGAAGCCGCAGCCGCCCGTGACGAGCATATTCCTCATGCGTTGACCTCTTCCAGCAAAGCCCTGCCGTTCAGGGCGACGAATTCTTCGAGCGCCTCTTCCCAGGGGCGCATGACATCGAGCCCCTCCTCCTTGAGGCGCCGGTTTTCCAGGATGGAGTTGCGGGGGCGCACCGCCGCCGTCGGATACTCGCTCGTGCTGCAGGGCGCCAGCCGGTGCGGCAAGGCCATGAGTTCGAGAAAGCGGCGCGCCAGGTCGTACCAGGTGCAGAAGCCCTCCCCGCAGGCGTGGAAGGTGCCGCACACCCCGGCCTCCATGACGCGGGCGATCTGCCGGGCCAGGTCCCGGGACCAGGTCGGGCAGCCGTATTGGTCGTTCACCACCCGGATGACGCGCTCCGGATCGGAGACCGCCAGGCGCAGCATGGTCTTCAGGAAGTTGTGGCCGCCCGCTCCGTAGAGCCAGGCGGTTCGAAGAATCGCGTGCCGCTCGGCGATTTCACGCACCGCCATCTCCCCCGCGAGTTTGCTCTGCCCGTAGACCGAGAGCGGCCCGGGGGCGTCTTCCTCCGTGTAGGGTTCGGGCGGAACACGCCGGCCGTCGAAGACGTAGTCCGTCGAGACATGGACCAGCAGCGCCCCGTGTGTCGCGCCCGCCTCGGCGAGGTTCCGGGGCCCGAGGGCATTGACCCGCCAGGCCTCCGCGCGGTCGGTCTCGCACTGATCCACCTTCGTGTAGGCGGCGCAATTGAGGATCACGTCCGGGCGAAGGGCCTCGACCGCCTCCAGGACCGCTTCACGGTCGGCGATGTCGAGCGTCTTCGATCCCGGCGCCGACACCCGCCACGCCGCCTCCAGGACCGCCGCGCAGTCGCGCCCGAGCTGCCCTGCACCCCCGCAGATGAGGACCTGTTTTTTCATGGATGCCCCTTTACCTTCACTTGGCCGGCCCCCGTTCGCGAACGGACCCCTGCGCCGGCCCGCCCCCCGGCATGGTGATGATCACACGCGTGCCTTTCCCCTCATGGCTCTCCAGTTCGAGCGTCCCACCGTGGTCGGTCACGACCCGGTACACCTTCGCGAGCCCCATGCCGACGGCATCGGGGCGGGTCGAGAAAAAGGGGTCGAGCACATAGGGCAGGTCCGATTCAGGGATCCCGACGCCGCTGTCCGCCACCTCGAGCCGCCATCCGCCTGCGGCGCCGGCCCCGGAAAGGCTGAGGCCGATCGTGCCCTCGCCCCCCTTGAGCGCCTGCAGGCTGTTCAGGAGCAGCTCCCTCAGTCCGCCGCGGAAGAGCGACGGATCCAGGCGCACCTCCACCGGATCGAGTTCCATCTCCCACTTCACCCGCTCGAGCGACCCGCGCTGCTCCAGCCGAAAGGCCTCGACGGCGGCCCGGATCGCCTCGTCGAGCCTGACGGTCTGCAGGCGCGGCTCGAAGGAATCCGCGTATGCTTTGACGCTTTCGACGATCTTCTCGAGTCGCGCCGCCCCCTCCAGGATGAACTGCAGGTAGCGGGCCTCCGTCGTGTCCTCGGACGCCTTCTTTTTCAGCCGCTGGGCGAACCCGCCGATCGACATGACCGGATTGCGGATCTGATGCGCGACGGCCAGGGCCAAATAGCGCAGGCTCTCCACCCGTTCGGCCTGGATGCGGTTCTTGTCTTCCAGGATGGTCTTTTCCCGTTCATAGAGCGCGTGGAGTTCGGTCAGATCCTCCAGCAGAACGACGACCCCTTCCACGTTGCCGTCTTCGCTCACATAGGACGTCGTCAGGAGCAGCCGAAGGGTCATCCCGTCCGGCCGGACATAATAGACCGTCCGGCGCAGATGCACACGCGCCTGCCCGACCGCATCCAGCATGACCTGGTTGAAGTCGTCGTTGGCCGGGTTCTGGAAAAAGAGCTCCCCCCAGCCCTTTCCGAGCATCTCCTGCACCGGATACCCGAGGAGCCTGCCGGCCACGGGATTGGCGATAGTCATCTCGCCCTTTCCGCTGATGACGACCAGACCTACGGGAAGACCGGTGATGATATTCTCGACGATGATCTCTTTGATAGGCTCATCTCCCCGAGGCGCACGGCCTCCGGCCTGCGCCCGGCGGCTGCCGGCTCGGCCCGGCGCACCGCTCGGGAGCATCTCAGAAAACGCCATGGGAGTCAATGACCGTCTGCCCGGGCGGTTGGGCGAAAGGCCTTTCCAGACCGGCAGGTTCCCTACTCGGACGGCTGATGGGCCTCCCTCAGAAGGTCCGTCACCGTCTTGACCGGGTTGAAGGTGACAAGCGGGACCTCTATGAAGACCGTGTGCCACCAGGCCATCCCGCCGTTCCAGAGCCCCGGGAGCTCGAGGGCCTTCAAGTCCCTCCCGCCCATCGATTTGCGCGTGATGATCACCGCCTCGGGGTCCACGAAGCGGCTGAGGTCGAAGGGGCGTCCGTCGAGGCCCCTGGTCGCGCAGACGATGTCGACCGGATTGAAATGGGTGGAAGAACGCCATCGCTCCTGCTGGGAGGCGGCCTCGAGATCGACCTGGGCCTTTTCGACGATCTGCCGGCTGATCCTGCCGCTCTTTCCTTTCACCCAGAACGGTCCGCCGCCGGGCTCGCCGGCGTTCTCCACCATGCCGCAGACGCGCAGAGGGCGCTCCAGGAGTTCGACCAGCCGCCCGCGCCAGACCTCGCCGGAAGCCCCCTTCCGTTCGGCCTCGACATCGACCCCGAGCTCGTCCCGCAGGAAGGCGGCCGCATCCTCCTCTGCACGCTCATCCGGCGCACCCCTTTCGAGGGCGTCCAGGCGTGAGAAGACCTTCGCCTGGAGGTCCAGCAGGAATCCGGCCAGGATCTTTTTCCAGCGGATGGCCGGCGGCTTCAAGCGGTCGACCGCCACGTTGTCGATGTTCTTGACGAAGATCAGGTCCGCGTCGATGCCGCCGAGGTTCCGGATGAGCGCGCCGTGGCCTCCGGGCCTGAAAAGGAGGTCTCCTTCCTCCGTCCGGAAGGGCTCGTTCTCCAGATCGACGGCGATCGTGTCCGTCGAGGGGTCCTGAAAAGAGAACTCCACGGCGTAGGAGGCCCCGTACGCGGACTCGAAGGCGGGCTTCGCCTCGGTGAAACGCCGCTCGAATCCTGAAAGGTGCTCCTCCGAGACCGTGAAATGCAGCCTGCAGACCCCGTCGCCCGAGCGGTCGTAACCCTCCGCCTCCACGAGGTGCTCCTCGAACGCGGTCCGCGGCCTTTCGGGGTAGGCGTGAAAAAGCAGAAGGCCCTTCGGCAGCGACGCGTAGTCCAGCCCCTGGTCAGTCAGGAGATAGTCGAGGATGTCGGTGAAATCCCCGGCCTCGATCCCCTCCTCGATCGACAGTCCGCCGGCGGCCATCCGGTCCCTGAGATCCGCGAAAAACGCGAAGCGGCGGATCCCCTCCATGAACTGGATGCCTGCCCGCGCCGCCCCGTCCCCTTCTTCCGCCAGCACCCGCACCCGGTCCATCCGAACCGGCTCGACCTCTTTGCGGATCTTCAAGAGATCCCGGAACATGCGGCTCGCGGCCCCCGAGGCGGGGACGAACTTGACGAGTCTGCGCCCCCGCGCACGGCCTTCGAAGATCTGCAAACAGCGCTCCTGGTGGTCCTCCGTCAGCCGCACGATCCCGTCGCCGACCGTGCACGGGCGGACGAGATCCAGAAACGGCGCGCCCTTTCGAAAGCGCTCGATCTGTGATTCGACCTCCTCCGGTTGCATGCCTCTTGCGCGAAGCGCCTCGATATCTCCCGGTTTCACTTCCATCTCCTGCCAAAAGCTCGTTCGACACTGAAACGCCCTGTCATTTCATTAGGTTGCTCAGAAAAAAATTGACAAGGCAGTTCGTGTTAGTTTACGTTAGTTTTGTAGTCAATCGATGAACAGGCGGCATCGCAAGCCTCGGCTTCCATTCCGCCTCGGAACCGGCCATCGAGCGCCGTACCGGGGGCGCGATTCGACCGCCCGCGGGGCAGCAGACGCCTGTGAGCCACCGCGCGGGTGCCTCGATGAACGCGAGGCGCCGATCCGGAAGGGACTGCAGGCGGCCGTCCGCCAGACGCCCGGCATCGACCTCGATATCGGCTGTATGAGGCCCATGCCTATCGGCGGCCGGGCAATGTTCATCCAGCATACCTCAACGCAGAGGAATATACAAGCTATGGGCCTTTTCGATGAATCGTTCTCATCGATTGAAGTGGCCGCCATCCTGGGTATTCACAGGGTTACGGTTGCCTCGTGGATCAAACAGGGCGCGCTCGAAGCGGCACGCACCCCCGGGGGCCGTTATCTCGTCAGCCGCAATGCCCTTCGCCGCTTCCTGACGGAGCGCGGCATGGCGATACCCGCATCGCTCGGCCCGATCAGAAAGAAGACGGTCGTGGCAGTCGATGACGACCCCAAGATTCTGGAGGTTCTGAAGGGCTATTTCACGGAAGTCCCCCTGGAACCCGACTGGACGCTGCAGACCTTTCTCGATCCGCTCGAAGCCGCACTGTTCATCGGGTCGTCCAAGCCGGACCTGGTCCTGCTCGATATCGTCATGCCGAACATGGACGGCCATCAACTGGCCCGAAAGATCAAAGAAACCAGCCCTGAAACGAAGATCGTCGTAATCACAGGCCACGCCACGTCCTCCCACATGGAAAAGCTCGAAAAAGCGCCCATCGACGGCGTCCTGCAGAAGCCCTTCAACCTGAAGGAGTTTCGTGGCGTCCTGGAAAAAAACCTTTCGGCGGCGTAGAAGAGGGGGCGGAAGAAACGGAAATGCGCACAATCCTGGTAGTGGATAACGACAAGCACATCCTGACCTTCATGACGGAGTTCCTGCAGAAGCAGGGCCATGAGGTCCTGACCGCCGAAGACGGCCTGTCGGCCCTCGACCTGCTGCGGGAGCAAAGCCCGGACATCATCTTCACCGACCTCGTCATGCCGAACATCTCGGGCGAGACGCTCTGCCGGATCATCCGCGGGATGCCCCACCTCGAAAACGCCTACCTGGTCGTCCTTTCCGATGTCGCCGCCGAACAGCGCGACCATCCCCTGCAGCTCGACATCGACGCCCAGATCGCCAAGACGCCGCTCGATGAACTGGCGCGCAGCCTCTCATCCGTGCTGGATGCCGCCCTCTCCGAGCCCCGCCGGAGCTGCCCGGAGAGGGTCCTCGGCATCGACGGCATCTACTCACGGGGGGTCACCCGGGAACTGCTCGCCTTCAAGGAGCATTTCGAACAGATTCTGGCCAATATGTCCGAGGCCGTCTTCGAAGTCACGACCGACAGGCGGATCGTCTATGTCAATCCAGCCGCCCTGTCCATATCCGGGAACGCGGAGGACCGCCTGCTCGGCGGGAGGATGGAGGACCTCTTCGTCCAGCGTGAACGGGGCGCCATCCGCAAACTCCTCGACAGCGCACTCGCCTCCCGCATCCCCATCCAGCGGGCAGGCCCCTATTCCATCAACCGGCACAAAACGCTTCTGAGTTTTTCCCCCCTGCCGAGATCGGCCAAAAAGTGGGTGGCCATCCTGAACGATGTGACAGATGAGGTCGAACTGCAGGCACAGCTCCTGTCCGCGCAGCGGATGGAAGCCGTCGGCACCCTCGCGGCCGGCATCGCGCACGACTTCAACAATCTTCTGATGAATATCCAGGGCAACGTCTCCCTGATGCTCTGGGCGCTTTCGGAGGACCATCCCCATTACGAGCGGTTGAGGAAGATCGAAAAGCAGGTCCGGAACGGCTCCCGGCTCACCTCCCAGCTCTTGGGCTATGCCCGGAAAGGTCGCTACGATGTCCGCCCGACCGACCTGAACCCTTTGATCCGTGAATCCGCCGACACCCTCGTCAAGACGCGCAAACAGCTCACCTTCAGGGGCGAGTTCGCCGCGGACCTCCTCCAGGTGGAGGCGGATCAAAGCCAGATGCAGCAGCTTTTCCTGAACCTGTTCGTCAACGCGGCCGATGCCATGCCGCAGGGGGGGGAGCTCCTGGTCCAGACCCGCAACACCATGCGGGCCGAGGTCATGAGCCCGACCTTCGACGCCCCCGAGGAACGCTACGTCACGGTTTCCGTGCGAGACACCGGCTGCGGGATGGCCCCGGAAACCATCGAGCGGGTCTTCGAACCCTTCTTCACCACCAAGGAGGCCGGAAAGGGAACCGGCCTCGGTCTGACCTCCGTTTACGGGATTGTCAAAGGGCATGCCGGACACATCGAGGTTCAATCGGAACTCGGCCGTGGGAGCGTCTTCACCATCCACCTGCCGGCAGGCAAGCCCCGGAACGAAGTGCTCGAGGAGGCGGAAGAAGAAGCGTCTCACATCGCCCAGGCAGGGGATTTCAGCGGCCGGGAAGGCATCCTGCTGATCGACGACGAGAAGCGGATCCGCGATGTGGGGCGGGAGCTGCTGGAGGCGCTCGGATACCGGGTCCTTACGGCCGGAAGCGGGGATGAAGCCCTCGAACTCTTCGCCGAGCGCCGTGCCGAAATCGACCTCGTCCTTCTCGATATGATCATGCCAGGCATGAGCGGCGGTGAGATCTTCGACCAACTGAAAGAACGCTATCCGGACGTGCGCGTGCTGCTTTCGAGCGGCTACAGCCTGGACGGAGAGGCCGGCCGGATCATGGAGCGCGGCTGCAACGGTTTCATCCAGAAGCCCTTCCGGATGCGCGAGCTTTCCAGCAAGATCCGTGAAGTCCTGAACTGAATGTCACTCACAACTTCCGGTCCTTCTGCTCACCGGAGCCAGGCAGGTCGGGAAGGCCACTTTGCTGATCCGCTGATCGTTCCCGCTCTCACCGCTTCTCGAGCCGCTCGGTCCTCGGGAGGATGATGGTGAAGGCCGAGCCCTTCCCAAGTTCGCTTTCGGCCTTCACGCGGCCGCCGTGCGCCTCGACGATCGATTTGGCGCTCGCCAGCCCTAGCCCGACCCCCTCCTGCTTCCCCTCGACCTTCTTCCCGCGGTAGAAGGCCTCGAAGATGAACGGGAGATCCTCCGCCGCGATCCCGGGGCCCTGGTCCTCGATCCGGACGGAGATCTCCTTCTCCCCCAGATCCGGCACAATGCGGATGACATCCCCCTTTTTCGAGAACTTGAAGGCATTGTCCAGGATGTTGGTGAAGGCACGGCGCAGGCGGTTGGGGTCGGCCAGGATCACCGGCAGGATGATGTCGCTCCGGAACTCGAGCTCGATCCCGGATTGCATGGCCCTCGACTGATACGCCTCGAAAAGCTCCATGAGCTCCTTGTCGAGAGAGACGGCCTGCAGGTTCAGCTTCAGTTTGCCGGTCTGCAGGCGCGCGAACTCGAGGAAGTCGTTGATCAGGAAATCGAGCTTCCCGGTCTCCTTCTGGATGATTTCGAGGTATTTCGCCTTCGTTTCGTCGTCAAGATCCACGGCCTTTTTGAGCAACCGCAGCACAAAGCCGCCGATGATCGTCAGGGACGACTTCATGTCGTGGGCGAACATGGAGATGATGTTGTCCTTCTCGCGCTCCATGGCCCTCACCACAGTCATGTCCTGGAAGGCCTCCACACCTCCCATCAGCTTGCCGTCCTGGTCCGTCAGCGCCGAGGTGTGGATCCTGACAGGGATCGTCTCGCCCGTCTTCTTCCGGATCGTGGTCTCGATCCACACGATGGGCGCGCGTTCGTGAATCGACTTTTTCAGAGGGCATTCGGAGCCGCACCGCCCCCCTCGGAGCACCTCCCCGCACTGGCGGCCGAGCACCTCCTCCTCGGTGTAGCCCGTTAGGGTCTGCGCCCACGGGTTGAAGCTCGTGATCCTCATATCCCGATCGACCGTAAGGATGCCGACCGGCAGGCTGTCCATCACGAAGCTGTAGAACGTGACATCGCAGAAATTCCGGAGGCTCGCGATGTCCTGCACCTCTCCCTCCATCGGCCCCTGCTCCATCGGTTATTTTCCTCCATTCCGGCATCTATGGATGCGCCCGCCCCCTCCCACCGTCCAAAGCGAGGGTGGCGCGTCCGGCGCCCATCTCTACCCGCCCTGGCGGGCGCCTCAGGCCAGGGCGCCCTGAAGGATCTCGAGGCAGGAATCGTGGACCGCGCCGTTCGATGCCAGGCAGCCCGGCTCCCCCACCTGGAAGGGTTCCCCCTGCAACGTACTGCAGCACCCGCCGGCCTCCGACACGAGCAGGATGCCGGCCGCCGTGTCCCAGGGCTTCAACCCGGCCTGGAAATACCCGTCCAGCCATCCGGCGGCGACATAGGCGAGCGCCAGGCACGCAGAGCCCATGACGCGCAGCCCTCCGCAGCACGTGAGCAGCTTCCCCGCGCACCCGGCGATCCTGCCGCGCATCTCGTCGCTGTGCCCCCAGTCGAACCCGATGAGGGCCTCATCCAGGGTCGGCACGGCGCTCACCTGGATCGGCTCGTTGTTGAGCCGCGCCCCGCCGCCCCTGTGCGCAACAAAGGTGTGGTTGCGCAGGGGGTCGTGCACCACCCCGAGAAGCGGCCGGCCGCGCTGAAGCACGCCGATCGAGACGGCAAACACCGGGTGGCGGTGGACGTAGTTGGTCGTGCCGTCCAGCGGGTCGATGACCCAGGTGTATTCGCCTGCGGCCGCGTCCGGGCCGCCGGCCTCCTCCGCCAAAATCGCATGGCCGGGGAAGCGCCGCGTGATCAGCTCGATGATCTGCGCCTCCGCCGCGGTGTCCGCATCGCTCACCAGGTCTCGGAATCCCTTTAGGGCAAAGCGCCGCTCCGATGGATACCGCTCGGCGATGAGCCGCCCCGCCCGCTGCGCCGCCTCGATCGCTGTCTTCAGCATGGCCTGCCCCCGGTTCGAAGATGTCGTGGGTCGGTTCCGGTCCGATCTCCTTTTGAAAATAAGTCGGTTACAGCGCTGCGCAACCCCTCTGTGCAGGCCGGGGCGGACAGGCAGGCCCCCTCCCCCGGCCGCCATGCCGGGGGCAGCGAACCCGCCCGTGGCCCGCTGCGCCTTCATGAAACGACTCAATCTCCATCCGGAAATGATTTTCCGGTAGAACTCAGTTTCCAATCCGGAAATGATTTCCCGGTAGAACTCAGTTTCCAATCCGGAAATGATTTTCCGTTAGAACTCGGTTTCCAATCCGGAAATGAGGATTTTTGGCCAATATCAAGGAAATCAAGCGTTTGCGCGGAGGCGACCTGCAGGTCGCCGCACAAGCAAACGTGCAGATTGACGCCGAGATGGGCCAAAAAGACCATTTCCGGATGGAAATC
>NZ_AULM01000051.1 GCF_000422285.1 Desulfatiglans anilini DSM 4660 | reverse complement strand
ACGCGCGCCCCAGGGGAGAAAACCGGGCATATCCCCCAAAAAGGGCGACCGGTTGTTTTGAAGCAGCCAAAAAACCGGAGTTTCATTGAAGTAAGATGTTGGAATTTTGGTAAATACCAAAAACCGGGCATCGATTTTCAGTGAAATTAGTGATTTTAACATGTTAAACCGCTCCTACAATTTTGTCGGGAGATGCGCGGTAAATATGGTTGAGCCCGGTGAAATTTCAACGGTTTTCTAGGATCCGAACCCCGAAGCTGATTCGGCTCGATTACCAAGCTCCGGGGTATTTTATCAGTTTTGGGGCAATATCTCCAATATATTGAATCCATTGCCAATCGGTTCGACCCGCACATCGGCGGTCACCGGTTTTTTCTTTTGAAACAGCTTCTTGTGGAGACTCTCCGGGACAATGTCACGGCTTTTCGTATAGGCCTTCTGCCCTTCGTGGTTTGCAGTCAGCGTCTGGTTGTTCGGTGTCCAGACCAGGACGGCGGCAGGCCAGAGGATCTTCTCCGGCTCGACCGGTTCTTCCGGCCCGAAATCGGCAGCCTTCTCGGGCTGGAGATCTGATGCAGCCGGCACCGGGTCTGAAGCACCCTGAGGAACCGCCAATCCATGTGGATGAGGCGGCTTGGCTGCCTGTTCGAGGGTAACCAGGGCTTCTCCTGCAAAACGTCGGTCCTCGACCGGGCGAAGAAGCACCCAGCCGAGAGGGACGCAGGGGGTTCCATCCGAAGGGCTGAGGGCCAGGCGGCGCGTCTTGGGGAAAACAGCGAACAGGTGTCTCTCGGCCTCGCCGAAAGTTTTTCCGCAGTTTTTATTGGTGCATTTGTATCTGCCCGGCCCATCCCTGCGCGGTTTTTCGCGGCCGCAGAACGGGCAGAGGATCTTCCCGAGGTTTTTCTCCCGCCTGACCGCCTCGAGGTCGCCCGGACTCATCCAGTTCCCGGTCATCCCCTTCCAGCCGCTCCCCCAGGCGAGCCGGAGGATACATTCGCCCGATGAGGAATCGAGATTTCGGATGGCCGCGGCGATTTCGGTGCAGGTCTTCGCAGCTCCCGTTCCAGCAGCGCCATAGCGCGAGAAGAACGCCTGCTCCCCTTGGGCTATGCTCAGGCTGTGACGGTTGACGGCGTCCGCGAGGTCCTGCAGGGTGCGGATACCCGGGCAGTCCGGCAACGCCCCTGCAAGCCGCGTCGTCTGCGACTGAAAAAAGGAATCCATGCCGATCCGGGCGACGAAGCAGGTCCCCGCGCGGGCCGCTTCGACAAAAACGCCCCGCGCCTCATTCCAGCTGTTTTTCGTCTTCTTGTCGCCAAAATCCTTCCACCCTGCTTGATCGGGCGATTGGAGATTGAAAAAGCGCACGTCCAGCGCCTCGAGCATCCCCTCCGGTTCGAGTCCCGGGCTGTCGCTCACCTGCAGAAAGCGGAGAAAGTCGTGGTGCGGGTCTTTTCCATCGAGCGCGTTGACGGCCCACTGAAATCCTCTAAAATCCCCTTTGGCCCTCGGCAAAGCGGACCGGTCGAGGGTCATCCAGAGGGCGGTTCTTATGGCGCCTTTCAAAGTGGTGCCTGGAAGATACGGCCGCCCATAGGCGTCTTTGATGAAGCGGCGAAGTTCAGCGGGGGAGCCGCCGCCCCTCACCGGCAAGGTGTAAGCGGCGGCAGGTTCGAGATTGTAGGCCTTCATGAACCTTTCGAGATGGAAAGACCCGTGCCCCAGTTCGCGCAGCGCAGCGTTGTTGGACCGCAGGGAGATGAGAAGCTCCTCCAGGCTGATCACCCGGAGCCCGGCGGTGGATCGCACAAAATCGAGGCCCTCCCTCAGCTCCTCGCCGTCCCCGATGTGAAGTGGCGTCAGAAGGTGCACCTCAAAGGTTTTCGTATCGCGGGGCGTGGTCATGATGCAGCCTCCATGAGTTCGGGCGGTTCGGAGCACGGAACCGCAAACGCTCTGAAATCCCGCGGGGCCGAGTGCCCGATCCGAAGGTTCAAGGTTTGCCTCAACTCAGTGATGAGCGTCTGGCCCAGCATCGGCACGATTCTTCCTTCGGGCCTGAGGGAAAAATAGGAGCCCTCGGTGAACGCCCGGATCGGAGGCCTGCCGAGGGTGGACTGATGGATCCAGCCCGAGCGCGTGGTCAATCCGTAGGCGGTTTTCACGGTCAAGCCCTGGAGATCCTCTTTGGGATCAGGGTTGTAGAGAGACATGGTGACCCACCCCTTCCCGGCCGCTGCGAAAGGCTCGAATTCCTCCTCGCTGCGCACCTCGAACGATCCCAGGCCGCTGCTCCGATCCGCCCCGAGCCCTTGATCACCCAAAAAGTTCAGGGCGGCTCGAAGGCGGGCATCTTGCCCTTTGGCAGCATCCGCCATGAAGAAAAGCCCTGCGTCCGGCGCAAAAAACTGGAGGGCGAAGAAGAAAAGCCCCTCCCCGCCTGGAATCCCCAGGCGGTCTACACTCACGCGCTGCCTCTCGCTCAGCACCCAGGGTGCCGCACCGCTGCCAAGAAGTTCGGTGCCGTGCAGCTCCGTGTTGGAGACGGCGATTCCGCCGGGAAGGAGTTCCATCTCCTCCCAGTCGATCCGTCCGCCTTGCAGCACCTGTTCGAAGAGAGGGCGCGAGAGCCACCGCACCTTCTTCAAATCCTTACGGATCTGGAGGGATCTCGCCTCGGCGTCATGCGCGTTTTTGGGTCCGTGCGGCTGCAGCCTGGCCGTCTGCCGCCAAATATTCCATGCCGGCACCGGAAAAAGCAGCGTCGATCCTGCATAGGGGAAGGCAGAACTCACCTTGAACGGCGGGTCCGAGAATACCCCCGGGGCATCTTCGGGAAACAGCGCCGCCCAGGCCAGCGCGAGGGCGACCGACAGGGTGTCCGATCGGACGAACTCCTCGGCGCTCTCCGGCTCCCCGGAGCCCCGCGAATCGACGTGCAGGGCCGAACGAAACTTCAATCTGAAGAGCTTCATACTCCCCTCCGCCTACGGGCGCCTGAGCGCCTCCGGCACCTGGACCTCCAGCGCCTCGGGTTCGAGGTTCTCGCGGTAGTGACGGGCCGTCTTGGCCGTCACCGACGCGACATCGAACTGCACCCGGCCGTAGCCCCGGCTCCCGTGGCCGCCGAGGTAATCGTCCTGGAGAAGCTGCATGCACTCGAAGAGCCACCCCAGGTACTCCTGCTCCGAGTCCTTCCCGTAAAGGTTGAGGACGAAGCTGAAACCGAAGGCCGCGCCCGCCGGGACGCGTTCGATCTGCCGCGGGTTTGCCTGGCTCGTGATCCGGTCGATGGCCACTTCGGTCTTGACCTCGGTAAGCGGCATGTCGGTGTTGCGCGCCTCCTCGAGCAGATCCGCATTCAACAGCATGGCATCACGCACCACCAGGCGCTGGGGGATGAATGCGCCCTCCTTCGGCTGACGGTCGATGGGGACGCCGAAGAGTTTTGCGGATGCCTGCCCGGAATCGGAGGCGGGTCCGGCCGATTTCAGCTTGGCCCCCGAGGCGAGATGCGGACCGAGTTCTTCCAGGCGTGTGACCTCCCGCTTCTCGCTCTTGTCGAGTTTGACGGTCATCTCCCCGCGCATCCGCTCGAATAAGCTGCGCATCTTCCCGCGCAGCGAGGAGCCGGGGATGTAAGGGTGGTTCGTCAACGGGTCGCGGACGACGATCTGATCCGCGCCGCCGATGGCCATTTCGGTCGAGTTTCCGCCGATGTGCAGCCCGGTGAGGGCCGTGATCGTCCCGGAAACGAAGAGCCGGGTCTTGAATTCGAACTGGGTGGCGTCGCTCATGATTATTTCCCTCCCTCCGCCTTGTGGTATGCGAGAATCGCCTCAAAAAAATCGAAAAATCGCTTCATTCTTTCCTCGCGGCCGTCGGCAAGATCGATGGCATGGGAAAGGCATTCGACAAGCGTCTTGAAACCGGGCACCTTGGCCCGGTCTTGAGAAGACCCCTTGTTGACCCTGCCGTCGGCATAGGCCATTTTAGGTTTGAGCAGCACCAGGCGGCCGAACATCTCTGCGATGTTGTCCTTCTTGAGCTTCATCTGTATGGTCTTAGAGGTCCCATAGATGTTCCGGATCTGGGACGTCGTGACCGAAGACCCCTCATCCACCCGGCCGTCCCGGCGCTTGGGGGTCATCCGGCCGGCGATCTGCTCGGCCACCCGGACGAGCGTCTTCGGATCGCCTTGAACGATGATGGCATCGATCTCTTTCTCGAACTCACAGGCACTCATGATTTATCTCCTTTCCGATGCAAATAATCAGCCCAACGCAGGGGCAGTTCCAGCCAGGTGTAAACAGGCAGGACCGGCCCGGCGCCTTTTTGTTCAGTGGGGAAAAGCTTCTCGGCCCAGCGGGTGATCATGCCGCCTTCATCCTTCCCATAGCGGCGCTTCAACTGGTAGGCGGTGCGCCATCTCCAGGCCTCGTAGGCGATCATGCGCCAGGCCTCGGGCTCCTTCAAGCCGCGGCGCAGCATCAACCTGCCGACGAGTCCGCGGTTGACCTCGGCCGTGCGCATGAGAAAGGAAAGAAGTCCTCTGTCCCCGGGCTTCCCGCCGGGAGGGGCGATGTCCGCCTCCAGCCAGGAGCGAATCTCACGGGCGCCCGTCACGTCCTCCCACGGAACGGCCACGTCCAGGAAGCAGAAGCCGTCCTTGTGGAGAAGATCGCCGTCCCCGGCCCAGGAACTCCGGACCGTCTTGGCCTTTTCTTCCGCCTTGCCGGCCATGAGGGCCCCCTTGTAGATGGGGAACTTCCCGCGCTGGAGCGTGATTCCGCCCGAGATGGAAAGGTCCGGGTTCCCGCAGCAGAAGGTCCTGAAATCGTCGTGGATCCGCTGGGCCAGATCCGGCAGCTGGTGCCAGGACCCGATGATGAAGAGATCGTCGCCGCCTGCGTAGACGACGCGGCACTGCCTGAACGGCTCCTCCTCGAGCAGACGCGGCACGTACCCGGAGAAAAAGTGATTCAACTGCCGTGAGAGGGTGACCATCCGCGAAATGGAGGCCATGGGCTTGCGGGCGGCCGCTCCGGTCTCCTTGTCCAGGACGACATCCCCCCAGCCCTCCTTGACATTCCCGTCCACAGTTACAGGCGAGCGCTCCGGAAATCGGAGGCCCTCGATGAAGACGGCGCCGAGGTTGTCGACGTCCATCCGCAAGACGCCGAGCCGCCTGAGGCCTTGGGATTGATCGGCGAAGTCCTCGAAATCCGGGAACTCGCCCTGCTCCGCGCCCCACCTCCCCAGGTAGAGCGCCCCCAGGCTGCAGGGAGGAAGGCTCAGGGCAGCCAATGGCCTCTCGCCGGCCTGATTCAGGAAAGCGCACTCGCCGTCGAATGCCTCCAGCCGTTTGAGCGAGGGAATCTGCTTATCGGTCAGAACGATCAGCCCCGCACCCAAACCATCGAAAGAGACCACGGCGCTTTCCTGGACACCGAGCCGTTTGGCGACCCCCGTCACACAGCCCGAATCGCCCCAGACCGTGAGGATGGCCTCGGCGGTTTTGAGACGGCCGCCCAGCTCCTGAAGCATGTTGCAGGCATCGCAGCGGCTCCTGTCCGGCGCAATATTGCGGGTCCCGCAGACCTCGCAGCTCCTGACCGGGTTGAAATCGGTCCGGGGAGCGAAGAACTCCGGGGACAGATGCTCGCGGAAGCGGGTCCGGCGGTCGCGCTCCAAAGACCGGGCGGCTTGGTCCCAGGCCTCCTGCATCCGCCCCTGGCTGAACTGGGCCCCGGTGACGTTGGCCGTGCCGAGGCCCAGGAAAACCTCTCCTTCGAAGGCCTCGAGAAGCCAGCGGTTCACCTTCGCGCGAGCGGAGCGGAGGGGCTCCTCGAGACGAGCCGGGATCAGCAGGTAGAACTTCCCCCCGGAATTGTAGAGGAGACCAGCCCTGGTCATGCCGAGCTCCCGCAGGATAAAATCGGCCGCCAGCCGGCAGAAATACTGGACATAAAACGACCGGCCGCGGAGCCCCTTGGCGGCCCCCTTGTTCGTCAGGTTGTAGATGAAGCGCTGGATCCCGGAGAAATCGCCGCAGACGAGGAGCCATTTCGGATCGTCTTTGGTTTGGATCCCCTCACGGGGGACCTCGCGTCCGGCATGCTCGAGCAGCAGGGCCTGGGCAATGGCCGCCGTGGTGCGGAGATGGTCGAAGAGACTGATGTCCGGATGGCGCACGTTGGTGGCCGCCGGGACGTTCGCTGTGTATCGTTCGAGCAGCATGAAAAGGGTCTCGAGCAAGTGGAACAATGAGATCTCGGGGCGTTGCTCCGCAAGGGCTTTCAAATCCGCGAGCAGAGCTCCCCCGAGCGCGCGGTACTCCGCCTCCATCGGCTGCTCCGACAGGAGGTGGGCCCATTCCGATGGCCGCTGGACGCCTCCCCCCGGCGCTTTACCCTCTACCAGACTCAGTTCGGAGGCGCTCAGCGGGAAAAGTCCGTCCCGGTCCGCGGTAAGGCACCTCAACGGATAGCGCAGGGTCGTGAAGGTCTTCTCGTTCCGCCCCAGAAAGACGCGCTCCAGCACCGGCTCGAGAAGGGTCCGCTGGTGGACCTTCCGGACATAGTACTGCCCCTCCTCCCTCTCGCTCGACGAAAGCCGGTCTGCGATCCGGACAACGGTCGCTTCGAGCCCGCTTTCGTCGTTGCGGTGGTGGGCGGCGCACCAGATCTTCCAGTCCTTGTGCGCAGAGGCCTTGAGGCATGAGAATTTATCCTCCAGCCAGTCGCAGAAGGCCCGCGTGTAGGCCGAGTGCAGATGTGTGTGATAGCCCTTGCCGTCCTCCCTGCACATGGACAGGTACTCGTTCTCCTTGAGCACGTCCCCCAGTTTCGGCACCGGCCCCCTTTCGAACAGCTTCCCTGTATCGTGGAGCAGGGCCGCCAGGACGATCAATCCTTGTTTTTCCTCCTGCATGGGTATCTTTCCTCCCGTTGTCACGCGATAATCGGCTGCCGCTCTGAACATGCTTTCAGGGCATCAGCCGTGGCCTTCCAGAAAAGATGGACAGGACACCCGGACCGCCCCGAGGCCCATCGCCGCGCCTTTTCCAACGTGAAGCAGCTCCGCGGCCCGCAGCCACTCCCACAGCCAGGGCGCCGGCTCCCGAAAGCGGGCGGTCCCCACAAGCCCCCCCATGGGGATCTTCTTGTGCTGGCGGTTGGAATAGCGCTGGTAGTCGTCCCACTCGAACCGGCCGTCGATGCGGCCGAGGCCGTTGCCGAACTGGGCCGTGACGCGCTGCCAAACCTCCTTGCCAAAAGGGTCCCGCTCCCCGAAAAGCGCCGCCAAGGCCTCCACTCTCCTCGCCAGGGTGGCGAAGAAGAACGGCCAGTCGATCACCCCGACATTTTTTCCCTGTTTACGGAGGCGGAGCGGCGTGAGGATATCCACCTGCAGCTCCTCGGGGACGGCCTCGGGTGGTCGCCCGAGCCAGTCTCGGAGAGCCGGCGGCGACTCGTACACCGGAACCCGCTCCAAAATCTCGACCTCACCGGGCCGTCCCGCCGGCAGGATCTCTTGAAGGGCGGACACCCTGAACCGCACCCTGGCCCTGCCGAGGCCCGATCGCTGGGCCCGCTCGAGGGCCTTCAGGATCACCGGCAGAAAGCGACTGCAGTCCCCCACCAGAGTGATCTCCAGAGAGACCGACCTTCCTGCATTGTCCCTGGTCGGCATAAGGATGTAGCCCCGCGGCGAATCCAACAGCCCCGGCAGCTCCGAGCGCTGGTCAAAGAGCAGGATCAGCGGGCAGTGGTCCCTCACGATGCACTGTTCGCAGCGCGGCCGCCCCTCGAATGGGCACACCAGATTCTGCAACTCCCAGCCCAGCACCCCGCGCCACGCGGAACCCAAATAGGCCTCCGGTTCGATCTCGCCCTCCAGCTCCGTTTGGATGCGGCACTTGAGGACGGGCAGATCCCCCGCAAGACTGGACGGCAAAAAAAGCAGAGAATCCTTCATGTTCCACTTGGATGAAAATGATGATTGCATGCAGTCAACTCCATGGTCTTGAATTAACGCAGTGAAATGACGCATCAAGACATCGATCTCCATATCAGAAGGTTGTATATCCCGTCAATTGAATCTTGACCGGCAATTTCTTCTATCTTTTTCATTTCCACATTCCGATACACTATCCATGCACCAACACGATTCAATGGGAACAAGTCAGCTCTTCCCGTTAAAATTGTTCTCATCGATGCTTTGAAATGAAAACATCGATGATTTTTTCCGAAAGTGAAAAGAATTTACAGATGCCTCAATTCAGCACCCACTTCCTGCACAAGAGGAACGGCATTTGCCGCCTGGTTTTCAAAAGAAAAGAGCATCTCCTTTGGTGATTTATAACAGGGACCTTTTGAAGAAAAGGGTCTCGCGCCCCGACGGTGACGAAAGGCCAGCTCGCTCGGCCGGTTTGCAAATCTCCGAGCACAGCCGGGATCACCGGGCCATCAAGGCTCGAGTTCGCTGTTTACTGACAGCTACGAGTGCTGAAGTTGGGGCAACCCGTTGTCCTCAGCGAGATCACGAAGAGCATAACGAGCACCCTTCCTTTCGTTGGCCACGAACCATTTGAACGACTCGCCCTCAGGATCGGGCGGGCCGGATTCCCCATCTTTGGCAACCCGTGGATAGCGCACCGGCAGGCCATCACCAAACCCACAGCAAGCCTGCAAAAAAGCCCTGATGAAGGAAAGTTGTTCAAAAGCCCCGCCGGTATCGCCATAAGCGCTGAGGACAGCCGCTTTGAAATCGTCGACAGCATTCTCCGACAAATCTTCAGTGGTCGCTTGAGGTTGCCATGAGCGATACTTTTCGCGCAACGACTCTCCTGTCAGCAAATCGCGCTGTGCGACGGATAGCCGTACACTCCCAAAACCAAGCGGTTTACCCCCGCCGAAGCGGTGGAAATGCTTTTCCGGGAGGTTCAGAAGAAACAACAACGCCCCCAGTTCAACCTTGGAGAGATTGGTGACATGAATATCGAAGTTGAAACGCGTGCCCGGCTTCACCCAGGCGAGGACCGACCGGTTTTGATCATCGCGCTGCTCTTGATCGTTTTTTTTCGGACGACGGTATTCCTGCCAAGGGCCTTGCTCGCTCTGTGTCCGGTCTCGCATGGGATTCTCCCAGTGGCCCTCCGGAAGGCCCTGGTGATGAGGGTAGACCTTGCGTCCTCTGAGCCCCTTGCCTGGCGCGTAAGCTGCGCCGATCTTGGACTGTCCGTCAGCCTGCGCTTCACCCATCGACGAGGAGGCAACATAAAACCTGCCCTGCTGCGGCTTCGGGGCAGCCAGGATCGCCAACGGCAACCCTCCGTCAGGAAACCTTTCAACGGCTTCTTCCCCACTCGATTCACAAAAGACCGGGCCCACACGCAACAGACCGCGAATTCCCGCAAGTTTACCCGGGGGCTGCTTCCGACCCGCGGCATCCCCCCTGACCCAGCCGAACACCCGGTCGGCAGGGGACAGTTCGGATTCTTTTTCCGCCGGCCTGAGCGACGGATCCAGCAGTGCCCAAGGCGAAGCTTCATACAGTTCGCGTGCGATCATGACGGGGAAAAGACCTTCAACGGCGGAAAGATCCTTTTTCATACGGGCGTAGCATAGGGTACCGTCTCGAAGTTCGCTGTCGCTTTCCCTGTAGACGTGGCGCGACCAGGCGGTCCGCCCCGGCTCGGGACCCAGGTAGGCATCAAAGTCTTCTCCCTGCCTTTTACGCCTGTCCAGATCCTCCTCATGGATTTGCTGGTAGTTTTCGATCAGTTCTCCCCATTTTGCCCGAAGCTCGTCTGTAAGGGCAAAGGGCCCGGGGCATTTGACGGAGGGATCGCGGAAGAAGACCCGTTCATCGTGTTTGCGGTTGATATTGGCGTTGGTGATGCACAGCCAACCGTGAGCTCGTTTCATTTCCTTCATCGTCTTGTGCCAAGAATGGCCACCTGCATGGCCAGAAACAGGGGTAGGTTTGACATCGGGAAGCTCTCCTCCGCTTCTCACGATGGCGCGCACCTTCCAAAATTGAAAATCTGCAACGTGTTTGGTATTTTTTTTATCCCAGCGATGATGCTGAAATAGCTCCACCCAGCATTCCACCGGGTCTGCGTGCCGGGGAAGCGAGCCGTCCGGGTATTTCAAGGCGTTATGCGTGTTTTTCCCGGGACCGCTGTATCTCGGCAGCCACGCGGCGTACTGCGCGCCGTTAGGCTTACCCTCGAGACCAACTTCCGATGCGCCAATCAGCAGACGAATTTTTCCGTTTTCGACACGGGCAGGAACCAGGCGGAGCCCCTCCGCTGCATTCATTCGATACGCGAGCCGCTTCTCGTGCTCCTTTCCAGGGAATCTGCCCAGGCGTGAGTTCGTCACGGCCTCGTATGCCGCACGAAGCATCCCTCGGATGCTCGATGAGGGGATGAGAGGCCTCCCGTCCCTGCCAAGGAGCAAGGGAAGGGTCTTGTGCTCTTTCTCCTCCTTGGAGCCTTCCGTGTCAGGGACAAGAAGAGGAGTAACCGCCTCCATCTCAACCCGGATTCGGCCTGTGAAGCGATCCGAAAACAACCGATCCTGCCTAATCGGCCCGCAATCGCCAAGATCCGGGTCATCAATGCGCCGTGGCGGTGCCGGAACGAAATTATACGGGTTGTGGAAATGACGTATTATGGCCGCCGGGCCTCCGTCTGCCTTGATTGTGGTACTTGAATGGAGTCCCCCGTCCGCCCCGCAAGGGACGAAACTGGACCCCGCTTCACGGATCTTTTTGGGCTGGCCGCCCACCCGTTCGAACTCCACTTCCTTTCCATTCATTTCTTCCAACCGTCCCATGATGGATTGGGACACCTCATTTTGGGATGGATTGAATATTTTGCCGTTGATATCGATCTGGGGCTTGCCCTTCTTGCTGAGCACAAGTTTTCCGCGTTCCAGCGCCATCATCGCACCTCCTTGAAAACGTCGATCAGGCGGCTCAAGGCCACTCGGAGCGCGCCGGTGTTTTGATCCTGTTGGAAGTAATGGCGGACCTTCAGGCGAAGGGGCCATGTCCCGTGTTCGAAATCCTTCGCAGTGCATTGCAGCGGAACGGCATGCTGGGCGCCCCCGGCCGTACCGACGAGGGTGAAGCCCTCCTTCGGGCCGTCCAGAAGGCGGTTGCCGAGGAGAATGCGGATTTCGTCGTCCGGTCGAGTGGGAGAGCCGGCATCCGCCTCTTTCTTGTCGACCGCCATGCGGCCCGAGAATCCGGTTTCGGTCCGCCAGATCATGGCCTCCTTTTCGTCTCCGAAGAGCCGGATTTGAAGGAGGTTGGAATCGGAGAGTTCCGGGCAGAGGTCCGGGAAGGCTTTTGAAGAGAGGAGCCAAGGCTGCTTCGGGTCATCGATCCGCCCCCAGGTCACGCCGTCATGGCAGTGGGCCAGAAGCCATTTGAACCCCACGCTGGCTTGGTCAGGGCGGGCGCTGCCGGCAACCCATTCAATCAGCGAGCGGCACGCTTCCTCATTCAATGGTTCGATCGAGCATCCCTGAATCGCGTTCATGATCTCACCTCCTGCGCATTGAGGATCTCGGCCTCGTGAAAGGCCCTGATTCGAGTATCGAAGAACTTTCGGGCCTCTTCTTCCACGCTCAGGTCGGAGCGGATTTCGTACTGTACATCTCCGTTCAAACGGATCCGGGCCGAGCCTTTCAAGACGCCTCGGCCCACCGAAGCCTCTCCCCCGACCGGGATGTTTCCCGAAAGCAGGTCCTTCACCAGCAGCAGGAGCAGTCCGGATTCCCCGTCGGTCGGATTGCGGAGTTCGAGCCGCACCTTCAGACTTCCTCCAACCTCTACCTGCTCATCGAAGAGCGCCCCCTGAACCACCCCGCCGGTGAACCGGTCGATGGCTATCCGGGCCTGGCGGCGAGGGTCAGAACCTTCCAGGAAGGATTCGGAGATCCGCAGCTTCGAGGCGCTGCTCCGGCCCATCTGGGCATCCGCGCGCTCGTCCTCATCGCTGCACTGCGCCCCGAATAGTCTATCGACCCACTGTTCGGCGTCGGCGGCTGATTCCCGCACCAGCCAAGCAATCCTCTGCGCTTGAGCCCTGAGGACGCCGGCCAGGCCGGTTCCCGGCAGCACGGGCCTGCCGGCGCTGCGCAGATGCACAGAGTCCGGCGCTGCGGGGTCGCAGCCCGGGCTGCGCACCAGCAGGTCCCCGGCCACTTTCAGGGCAAGGTCGACAAGTATCCGGTCCCGCTTGTCCGGGAGTTCCATCGGAATTTTGCCGGTCTGACTGGCTCGAATGGCCTTCAAAGGAGATTCATGGGACTGAACGTCATCCCGTAAAGGATTCAGATGGTCCGTCGTCAGCCAGTCGAGCCAGCCCTGCTGGGTGCTCAGATCGAAGCGCCGGGCCCTCCAGTGGCCGGCCTCGATCGATCCCATCCCGCGTGAACGCCTCATGCCGAGAGCGATATCCCCGCTGTCCAGCCCGTCCAGCGCCGTGACCAGCCGGCCGAGCTGCGCCGGTTCGGATGCCGAATCCTCGATGATCAGGTCGACCCGGAGAGGAAAAACGGTTCCGGCCGGGAGCACCTCAAAATCAAATTTCTTGTGCGGCTTCGCCGTTCCGGTGGCCGAATCGATCGCCACTCCGTCGCGGATCTCGACCGTCATGCCCTCCGGCACCTCTCCCAGGGAATCGAAGACGATCAACGGGCTTTGGGCGCCCTCATCCTTCTGCCGCTCAACGCCGAAGAGGCCGGCGACCTCTCGATCTTCGTCCGAACGGTATCCCCCGTAAACGTCGGCCAGGTGGCCGCGCAAGGCCCCGGCCAAAGAGGCCCCGGGAAGCAGAGGCCTGCCGTCTTTCGCATCGCGCAGGACCGCCATGTCGACAGCCGAATCGCCCTCCCCGCCGAAGTGGCTGGCCGTTTTGAGCCTCATGCGAGCGGTGACCACCCAGCGGGCCGTCATGGCTCGAACATCGCCCCTCTCCCCCGAATCCGTGGTCTTATCTTTCATCACCGACCTCCTCAGCCTTGTTCCGAAGCGCCAGAGCGGCCAGCACGGAATCGATCAGCCTGGCCGACAGCTCGCCCGTCCGCGCCTCTATGAAACGCATCGCCGATTCCTCGGAAACGATGTGCCACTTTTGGGCCAGGACATCCGCATGGAGCCATTCAAGTATGTTCCCTCCACTTCCAGCCTCCAGAATCCATTCGGCGAGGCTCTTCCCGTCATTCATGACGCAGCGCTCCAGCTTCTGCATGGCGGGCCGCTTGAGGCGCTCCGCCTCCCGCTCCCCGTTCAGCCATCGCCTCAAGGTGTCGAGCGCGTCGGAGGGCGCACCTCGCAAAGGAGTCCGCAGCCGGCCGATCAGGCTGTTGCTGATTGCAACCGTCTTTTCAGGGGAGGGAAGGAATCCAGCCGCCGATTCTTCAATCTCTCGCACGATTTGGTTCCGCAATATTCCCGCCTCGATTGCGGCAACCAGGGGGGGCGGCTGACCGCCGGCCTTGACCGCTGCGGCCTCATTCGGCCTGCTCAGGCGGAAATTCGTCGATAGGGGTTTATCGAGAAACACAAAACGACCGTACCCCTCCTCCTTCCCTTCCCCCAGACCGTCGTCTTCGATCCGATGGCTCTCGGAGGCCTCGATCCGCTGCTTCGCTTCGAACACAAAGACCGACCCGGCTGCGACCGCCATGGCTTGGGGCACCTCCAGCCGCCACTTCCGGTTGAAACCGCCGGTTCCTTCAAAGGACCAACGCCTGCGCAGCAGCGTCGCCCGGTCCCCGAAAAGCCCGCCGATCAACTCCACCAGCGCGGCAGGATCTATTTGGCCGGTAGCCGGATCCCTCACGATGCAGGCCGAGGTGAGAAGCAAGCGGAACTGCTGCCCCGGTCGCACATCGCCGGTCAAGGGGCGCATTCCCTCGCAGCCGGGCCCATAGGCCTCGCGCCCGCGGGCATCCCCCCACTCGACCGTCGCCATGCCGCCGTACCCCGCCCTTCGGGAACGGCCCACCAGGATCGAACCGCCGAGCAGTCCTTTGATGCGGTTTTCGGTCCGCAGCAGTTCCTCTTCGTCTTCGCCCTTTAGCTGGACGATCCCCTGAAACGCCTGGCCGGCATCCAGGGATTCAAACGAGAAGATCGCCCCGTACGTTCGACCCTGCCGGTCTTTCCAGGCCCGCCCTTTTGCGCGGTCGCGCTGGTGGTGCAGGCGGGCGTTCAATTTCGGCTGGATGAGGGTGGGCTGAGCCGCGCCGATGGTGAGAAATCCCGCATCCAACGGGGTCAGCTGCGCATCGGGCCAGGAATCCATTGCCTCTTCATCTGAAGGCGTCTCGTCCTCAAAGGCGGCAAGATCGATGGCCGACACGGGGTTGTCGGTATCCGCAGCGTCCTTCTGCCGCCGCAAAGAAACAGGGACGGGCAGCGCACGCCGGTCTTCGAAGCAAGGGTAGGCATTCAGGTAGCGCACCTTTCCGCTCAGAATGAGGTCATGAAACTCCTGTCGTCTGGAATTGTCGGCGCCCGGATCGCCCAGGGCTGCCGCGACCGCTCCACGCACGGCCGCACCCGGGATGAAAGGCAGGCACGAGGAACTGTTGGGGTCACCGCCCAAAGCGGTGACGATCGCCGGGGAGTTCAGGGTCAGGGTGTAGGATAGGTATCGATGACGATTCATGCCCGTTCTCCTTTCGCCGCGTGCCTGGTTTTCTCGAGGTCCCCGTCCAGGGTCAGCCGAATATGCCCGCGGCCGCGATTCCGGCCAAGCCCCGCATGGCGGGTCGCCAGGCAGGACAGGGCGAGGCAGCGAATCTCGGCAGGGGTGGGTTTTTCCATCCAGTAGAGGGGTGCCTGCAGCTCGAGGCCCCGGACCACTGCGCGGAGCGAGCGAAGCGTGGTCTTGGCGGGCGCTCCCGTGGCGCGGTCCTCGGAGGTCTGCCGTCGGATAACCGTCAGCGCCTCCAGGACCGCCATCGGTGAAATCAGGCTGTCTTTCCGGGTCTCCGCCGCTTCGATCCACCGGCGGGTCTCTCCGTCCAGCGTCGCATCTCCGATCCGTACGATGCAGCGCTCGCCAAAATCAGCCTCGGTGCCGAAAACCCGGCCCCACGACAATGACAATTCCGGGAAGCATCCTGAGAACTCCATGGAAAGCCACGAATCGCGCAGCAGTCCACGCAGGGTCTTTCCGCCGAGGAACGGCAGCCCCAGTTCGTCATGCTCAACCTCCACATCGACCGCCCCGGCAGTGCCCTCGCCCCGGCTGAAGGCGGCATCCGAAAGGAGTTCTATCTGAATGAAATGATCTTGACTCATCGCTTATCCTCCTGCTTTCCGCGCGCATGAGCGGTTGGTTCGAGCATAAGGTGCAGATCGAGCAACTCCACGGCGTCCAGGAGCGGCGTGCGGCTCTTCACGAAAAAGCCGTCTTCGGCGATCCCCTGCGGCAGGCTGAGCCGCTTGTTCACCGCTCGCCAGGCAGTCATGGCCCTCCTTACTGCGTCTGGTCCTTCCCGGACCAGCTCGGCCAGGGCCTTCGCCTTGCTCCTCCGCCCGCACCAGGCTTTTCCTCTGAGGCCTTCGTCGGTGTCACCCAGAAGGGTCTTGGACAGCCAGCGCCAAGTCCCCGAGTCCTCCTTTGTTGACCCCAGAAGTAAAGGCCGGCAGGTCAATCGACATTCATCGATGCAGTATTGCCTTTCCCGGATCCGCTCCACCCCCTGCCCGGGGCGCGGCATCCCGATGTGCCAATCCAGGGCGCAGCCGCAAAATCCTTCATCTTCCTCTTTCTTTTTCCGCATCTTTTTGGCTGAAGCGCAGAGTCCTTCGGCCAGTCGATACGCCTTGGCGAAGGGCGTGTGGACGCGGACAACGGCCACCCCTGCACAGGCGGAGATTTCTCCGAGGTGGGGCAATTCCACGCCTTCAAAGGCGCTCAAGACCGTTTCGGCCAGGTCCAGGGCGATGCGCCCGTCGCACACAAAGGTGAGATCGTCCCCGCCCAAAACGATGGGGCGCAAGGGAAGCATCCACCCGCCCTCGCTTGGCTTGAGTTCGATTTCCAGCCTCGACGGCGTCCCGGTTACCCAGCGGGATTTTAGCTTATTCTGCGCTCCGTTTCTCTCTTCGGAGCTTTGGCAGATCCGCTCCACCAAGGCGCAAAGGGCATCTTGCCCCAGTTGGTCGATCGCCTGCGACCACTCGCGGTATTCCCGGCGTACGGTGTCGTCGTCCACCTGGTGCTTGGACTTCTGAATAAGCCAGCCTTTGATCTTTTCACCTACGCCGTTTCCGTCGGCATGCACCACCCCGATGAGGCTCGTGTCGCCGAGGGTTCGGCCGAGGTCATCCAGTTCAGTCGGGAAGGCGAATCCCTCTAGGCCTTCCAGGTATGGCGACCAGTGCCGGTTGGCCTCATCCCTCCTCTTGCGGCGCTGTAAGACCGAGTTGGACAGCGGGACACCCTTGTCGGCCTGATCGAAGCCAACTGCAGGCAAGCCGGTCTCTCCGCAAGCCGCGGTCACCGAAAGCCCCAAAAGAGGTGCGGAGGGCAGCCTCGCCGTCTTCCTCCGCGCGAGATCGATCTGAATCTCCTGGAGTGCGCGGGCTAAACCCCCCGCTTGGAATGCCTTGTGGACCACGGCGATCTCCAGCCCGGGCACCTCGTCATTCAGGCGGCGTGTATAGCGGGCGGTGAATCCCTGCGCCTTCCCCATGGAGTCGAATTCGAGAAGAGCATTGCCTCCCCCCGCCAGAAGGATGTCCCTTTCAGGAACCAGGTTCTCCAATGCGCCGCTGCTGGAGGTGCTCCAATCCACCAGGTAGGACCCGGTCACCACATCCCGCAGACGATTCGAGGAAAAGATGAAGCGCTGCACACCAAGCAGGTCGATTGCGGTCAAAACGCGCATGAAGTGTTCCTCCTATGAATCGAGCCATTGTTGAAGGTATCTCGTATTGGGGCGGCCATCGGTCCCCGCCCATTCCTTCACATCATCGAGGCCGAACACCTGCGGCGTGTTGGGCGCACTCCAGATGTCGTCGACATCCTCTCGCAGTTGAGCTATGTACAAGCCCTTTGGATCGCTGCCGTGAAGCAGACAGACCAGGGCGGATCGAGCCAGATCCCCTCCCAGTTGACGGGCGCGCATGGCCACCTCGAAAAGCTTGGATTTGCAAAGCTTCATTGTTGCATCCGTGGTGCAGGAGATCACGTACAGCCGGTGCCCTCGAACAACGGCCACGTCGATCTCGAACTGGCGGCCGCCGGGCATCCTGCAGTCGACGCCGAGCGCGATTTCCGAATCGGCGGCAACATTCTTCACCAATCCCCTGCACCATCGCTCCAACCATACGCCCCCTAGGAAATCGCACCATTTTTTAAAGGTGTCCTTGTTCCAGTCCGCCTCTGGAAAATGCAGAACACTTAAACCTTCTAACAAACCGCTGAGATCAACCGGCTGTTCTTTGGCTTTGCTGATCGAAACTAGATTTCTTTCCTCTCGATGGAGACCATGCAGCTTTTCGGCAAGATCAGGGCGGTTGAGCACCTTCGCTGCGATGATTCCCGCATCGGCATCCGTGGGAGATTGACCAGCATTGTCCCTTTTGGAAAGACGCTCGATCCCGTGCAGTTGAAGGATGTCGTCTATGGACATATCGACCGCTCGTTTCGATAAATCGATCTCATAGCCGGTATCGAACCGAAGGACTCCCTTCCTTTCATCCAGGTAGGAAGCCTGGTCATCCCTGCCGCCCGCATCCTTGAAGGCCATGCGGGCATGAGCGGCCATGATCTTGGTGCCGCCCGTGTAGTGCAAATGCGCCCCTTGAGGCAATGACGCAAATGCGGCCCTCACCTGAGCGGCGTTTGTAGCCTCCCGGATGCAGACCTCCTCTAGAATCAGTTTTTCCTGCCTTTTCTTGAGGCCTTTCGAAAGCGAGTCTTTGACGCTCTCGGTTTCCGGGCTGTAAAAAAGATGGATAACGCGCGGATCGAGGACAAGTGCGGCCAGATAGTTCGGCAGGGGATTGGAACCTACCAGCAAGAGAAGATGGTCCACGGTCGTGAATTGATCTGCCATCAGATGCACTCCTTTCATTGTCGGAAAAAACATTGCTCTCGAAAAAACACGTTCTTGTTCCCTCAGAAGAAGGCGCAAGTCTGCCGACGGATTTTTACTTGCCAGCCCACTGAATCCGGGGTGTCAATTCAGGCCGTTTCAGGCGGCGCACAAAAAAATGATCCCACCTGTCCTTCATCCCCTTTCGTTTTTCTGCTGCTGGATTGAAACGGCCCTATGTCAGGAATTTTCAAATACATGAAAAGGGTGAATAAAATTTACTGAATATTCTGAAAAGATTTGTTCATAATCGCCCGCATAAATCCATTGTTCGATCGCTTTGCTCCAGCCGCTCCGTGACCGGTCTGAAGGAGCCGGTGCATGCACCTTTTATTAAGCCCATTCGATGGTTGCTATAATCGAGCCGCTATTATGGAACGGTTTTTCTGTGCGAAAAGACCAAAAGACTTCGGACCTCGAGTTCATTCTGGGCTGCTGTGCAGGAAGCGGCCACGGTCAGGATTCCTGCGGTACGAATGTTAATCATTCTTCTATCCACGCCCCGATGCGGGAGACGGCTCCGGCAAACGATGTTTCGCATCGGGGGAAACTCCTTCAATGCCCATTGCCACTGCTATGACAGCTCGAGGTTGGACGACCAGCCATAATTTGGCGTCATGTTCAAGCAAACTTCAAATAACGGACGGAGAGTAAGTAGTGTTCTCTTGATGGACATTCATTTGTCCCTTTATACCTGTCTGCTTCCAGAGTCAATATTTTGAAAGCTGGATGCCCCACAAAAAGGGGCGTTTTTCCGCTCCGGGCTCGGAACAATCCATACCTCTACATGTCCAGAATCTTGACGCGAAAGCCGATCTTTTGACCGAATCCTATCCCATAGTTTTGACAGATGCGGTCAAAGGGGAGACTATTTTTCGTCAGGGCGAGATAATTTGCAGACTCGGCGGGTGGAGAGTAACGGATCGGCGGATTTGGAGGGTATCAAGGAATTTTGGCCGATCTTCTACGGCCATTTCAAAAACGCCAAAGCACATGAAACTTATATCAATTCGGCGCTTGATAACGATTCATGTAAAATTAAAAATCTTTCAAAAAAATGCCATAATATATTTGAATGATTATACATATTTATTTTATGCATTTTTCTGAACCTGTGCAGGAACAGGTTTCCGCCCCTGTTTGATCGTCCCTTGCCTCTTTCATTATGCGGAGGCCGCCACGCAGCACGACGGCTGAAATACCAAGACCAATGATTAGATCAGGATATCGGCTGCCGATAGCCCAGACCAAAACTCCGGAAAGGATGACACCGATGTTGGCGATGACGTCGTTCGTCGAAAAGATCACGGATGCACGCATGTGAACTCCGCCATCACGGTGTCTGGAGATGAGCGCCAGGCATATCGAATTTGCGATCAAGGCCATGGCGCCGACCCCTATCATCAGGATGCTGACGGGTTCACTTCCGAAAATGAATCGCCGCAGGACGTCGAAGAAAACCAAAAAAGCCAGAATCGATTGGACCATGCCGCTGATCTTGGCGGCGGCGCCCTTTAACGAGGCGCTCTTGCCAACAGCATAAAGGCTGATCGAATACACGGAGGCATCCGCGAACATGTCTAACGAATCGGCTACAAGCCCGGTGGATTCCGCTATCAAACCCAGTACCAGTTCAAAAACAAACATAAAGGCGTTGATGGCTAGAAGAATCAGGAGGGTTCTCTTCTCCCGGGCATTGGTAACGTTGATTTCACATTCGCATCCCGACATCAAAATACCTCCTACAACAAGCCCTCATCTCTATACGGCAAAACGCTGTTACAAAGCATTTATGTTTCAATCCATGGAGCGCTGCCATTTCTATCAAGATGGGCACGTTTATCAAACATGCTTTTGAAATAAAATGGCTTCATCTCTTTGGTCATGGTCATACATCTCTGACAGACAAGAATGAAAATCTTTGGTCTCCACTGTTTTGTTCTTTGTCGGTATGGTCAACCTGCGAAAATGTGGTTCGATGAGCGACAGAAATTGTGCTACAGTCACACCACTCACATTTTTCAGATGATGTGGCAAAAATTCAATCGCGAGCAATTTGGCTTTTGAAAGTATCCTTTGCATCCCCTGTAGAGCGCGGCTTAGAAACCTGAAAATCAGGTAATGCAGAAAAAGCATCGAGAGAACAGTGCCAACCACGACAGCCGCAACAGCCGCATACCCTTGGGGCAGTGAATCGCGGGTCATTTTCTCCTGGTTCGCCAAGAGCCATTTGCCGACTCGGGGGCTGACATCTGGGGCGGCTTCGAGGGCAGAGGCGCATCGCACATCCCTTTACGTAATCATCTCCTGCAATTTCAACGCATTCTGAACCGCATATCCCGCTTCATCATTGTCAAAATCACTGCTGTCCAAATTAGCCGGGGATTCAAACTCCACCCCCTGAAAACATTGGGATTTTAGAGCAGATTTGGCGGATTTGGAAACCAGGTTGT